>CAZWOY010000359.1:0-4551 GCA_964635255.1 uncultured bacterium | reverse complement strand
GGCGTCTGCAGGCTCTCGCTTCATTTACAAGCTTTTTCTTTATCTGCAGGCTCTTGCCGTATCTATCAATTCTTTCATAATCCGCAAAAATTCTATCATTTCGGATAAAAAAAACGCCGCCGAAGAATTCTCTCCGGCGGCGCCCGACTGAAGGTTCTTAAGATGACGTTTATTTAACCAGCGTCATCTTCTTTATCCGGGTACCTTCCATCGTATGAAATTTTAAGAAATAGACTCCGCTCGCGAAATCATCGGCTGAGAACGCCAGCGCATGTTTGCCGGCTGATACAATGCCTGAATAAACCTCAGCGATTTCTCTTCCGAAGACGTCGTACACTCTCAAATCGACCATGCCGGTTCTTGTGATCTGATAGCTGATTTTCGTCGAGGCATTGAACGGATTCGGATAGGGATCGTAAAGAGCGAATTCCATTGGAATCTCTACAGCATTGACTTTCAGAACCGTAAACCTGTCGGTTTTGTAATTCATGGATCCTCTGATCAAATCATAATCGTCGATTGCCGCCTCACCGTTTTCAGTTCGCAGCTTTAAGGATAATTCCCGACCGTTTATCCCACCGTCGATGGCGGTTGTTGCCGGATTATCGCCCCTGACCGGAACTCCACAGCGTCCGCCGGAGACAATGCCGCTTCCGACCAGCGTTTCGCCCGCCCAAACGCCGATCTCGCCATGTTCGACTTCCGGGATCAAAACCAGAAGGCTCATATCCGAACCGGTCGATGCGAGCGTTGGATAATACTCAGGCTGTTTGCGCGGGTTAAGGTCGAAGCTGTCCGCCATAAAGGCGTTGTTCCCGCGTTCGCCCCAGACAAGCTCGTCCGCGTTAGACATGTTCAGGATATAGCCATGACCGGTCCTGCAGCGTTCCATCGAATTGAAGTCAAACTCCGGCGAGAAGAAATTGCCGTCGCCGTCTTTGGCTAAAATCACGTTATCGACAACGCCGTTTAGAGCGACGGTCGCATTCATCGTAAAGTTCGGATAATAGGACACGATCTGCCAGCCTTCGGCTAACTCAATCGGATCATCGGAGCGAACCGTCGTTCCTTCCAACTCGACTCTCCCCGGTTGGCGCATAAGAATCCAGTAGCCTTCACCGACCTGCCAGCCGTTCATATTGTAGAAATCCTCGCCGGGATAATAGAAATGTCCCAACTGGTCTTTCATCATAATCATTCGCCCGGCTTGAACTACTTCCTGCATCAGAACGCGGAAATCTTCCTCGTCGGGCTGAAGGTTGATCGAAACCAGGCTCCAGCCAAATTCGAGATCGACGGTTTTAACGGTATGAACCGGACCTTCCGTAACCTCCATCGCGGCTTCGATGACAGCCATTCCGCCCTCGGCGTTGTGCGTGAAGACCAGCATAGCTTCGTAAAATCCCTCCGCCATGCCGGCGGAGTTAAACGTTACCGTTAATTCCGCGGCTTCGTCCGCTTCGATGACGCCCTCGACCGGATCGACCGCGATCCAACCGCGTTTGAGATCGAGGTTATGCCCGTAAATTGTTCCTGCGCCGTTGTTCAGCGCAACCGACATGAATGTGTAGCTGTACGGATGAACTTCGCTGGAAACGAAGCATGCGCCGGGACTGTCGCCGGCTTCGGTTTGCAGCGTCGTCACATCCATAAATTCTTCGTTTTCGGGATCGACGTTATAAACCTGTTGGCGCGGATCGCCGCCCCGATTGTGAAAAGCGTACAAACAGCGTTCATCGGGGGCTTCAGACCAATAAGCCAATCCGGCAATCCTCAAATCCGGCGTCCTGATCTGATCGATCTGTTCGCCTTCGCGGTTGTAGCCGCTGATATCGCTTCTCTCGCCGCAAGCCCACAGCGTTTCTCTGTCGCGATCCCAGGCGAGGGCGATAGTTTCGTCATCCGGTCCCTCGAAACTCTCGATCACTTCGCCGTCGAGAGATAGACCATAAATCATATCGCCTTCCGATCCCCAGAGCAATTCGCCGTCCCAGGCTAAATCTGAGAATCCGGCGCCGCCTTCGCCGGGCTGCTCGAATTCCGCTAAGATTTCGCCTTCGGGATCGACGATGCGAATGTACCTGCCTTCATTGTCCGTTAAGGCGATTATGAAGTTATTGTTCACGAACACCGCGCCTTTCAAGCCTTCGACCGGATCGAGTGAAAAAAGCCTGTCCCAGGGATTAAGCTCGTCCATTTCGCCAAAGCTGACTTCTACCGACCAGGTTAAAGGTCCGTTGCCCATGTTTTCGATAACGACGGCAACTTCCTGCTCATCGTCCACATTCATATCGACGCCGATTTCCTCTTCTCCGGCGGCAAATTCAGGATGGGTTAAGCTAAAATTGATCTCCAGTTCTTCGTTTTCTTCTAAGACCTGATCTTCTTCGATTGCAGTGTTATAGCCATCCATTGAAGCCCAGATATCGAACTCGACGTTCGCCGTAGCCTCGGCAATTTCCCACTCGCCGTTCCGGTTGGTTCGCGTCGATTGCCCGCGGGATGTTTCGATTAAGACGTCTCCCAGCGGATCGTCGTTTTCGGCGTCGGTTACGGTTCCGAACAGCCTGCCGATCATTCTGAACCAATCAACGGAATAGTGGAAACCGATATCGACCTCGTCCTCGTCGAATTCGAAATTTGCCTGAGTGGTCAAAGTGTCCATTCCAAGCTCGTCCGCCCAGCCGCTGCCGGCGTCGATACAGGGACTTTCCTCGTCTAAGAAAAATCCATCCAGCCCCCATTCGGGTTCTCTGCCTTCTACGAGAACCGGATCGTCCTCGATATTGTCCTCCGCGTTCAGCTCATCCTGAATCCAATTATCGTCCGGATCGATCCCATCCTGAATGCAGCAGTTATTTATAGTTACTACGCCGGCGTTCTGAGGATAGATCTGCTGTCCGATATCGGAATCGTTTTCCCAGAAAATACAATTAATTACTTCAGGCTGCGTATCACTGCCGGTGTAAAGACCGCCCCCCATACCGTTTTCGCGTTCAAGTCCGGCTTCGTTGCCAATAAAATCACAGTTCGTAATTGCGCCCCCTGTCCCCGACGAAATCGAAAGACCGCCCCCGTCGATGCCGCAGCCGTTCTCTATGAAAAGGCAGTTTACTATATCGATAACGGCGTCGCTGTAGCCTAACATTCCACCGCCGCTTCTGCTGGCTTGATTGCCCTGAAAGATTACATGTCTGAATATACCTTCAGAACCGCTGAGATAAACCCCTCCGCCTGACATAGGGGTATCGTTTTCAAGAAATTGGCAATTTACAAGGCTGACCACTGAGTTTTCAGTTATCGCCAGGGCTCCGCCGTTGTGTTCTTCAGCGTGATTGCCGATGAAGTCGCAGAAGATAAAATCGATCATGGAGGCTGTTGTGGCAATGACTGCGCCGCCGTAGTCCAAACAGGCGTTTTCAGAAAACTCGGTGTTCGATATAATCAGTTCGCATCCGCCCGAATACATGGCGGCTCCGGAGCCAAGACAGGAATTATCGCTAAAAAGGCAGCCTCTAATCTCTCCGGTAGAGACGTCAGCGCGAAAAGCGGCGCCATTTTGATTATCTTCCTCGCGATTGTTGTCGATAAAGCTGCAATTGCCGATCGTTAACCCATCGCAATTATTTAACAACAAGCCGAATGAAACAGAATTTGCGAAAATGCAATTCTCGAAATAAAGCTCTTCGCAGTCGAAGCCATAAATTCCCGTATCAGCATTTATAACGGCGAATCCGATAAAATTGACGCTTTCGTTAAAATGAAACGCCGATGTTGCGTCCTGATCCTGGCAATTAATAATACATTCCTGTGGCCCGTTTTCCGACATAAATGTTATCGGAAAATCAACCAGTAAATTATGATTTCCTTCGCCTGCGTATTCGCCGTCAGCGACTAATATAGTGTCGTTTGGTTCTGCAGAGTCCAATGCTGCAAGGAAATCCTCTTCATCGTCGGGAATGCGCACAATGGCTGAATGCGATTGAATTGCGAGAATTAAAAAAAGTAAAAGGAAAAGCCGTAACAATTGAAATTTCATCATGAGCCTCCAGGTCTTAAAACTACCCGTTCTTCAAATGGTGCTGTTGCATCCATTGTCATCCGATTGAAAATGATTGTTTTTAAATTATTTAAAAACAAATCAATTAGATGCAATTAAGAATATATCGATAATATTTTCTTAAATCAAGTGTAGCAAGATTATATATCTTCATTTATTCACTTCGCATGTCATTTTGTACTTAATTGAATCTTAATAAAATGCTTGTTAAAGCAAAATAAAAAGCATATATTTATAAATCTTTTAAGGATGTGTTGCTTTGTTTTGCGCAAATTGATATTACTGCTGTGTGCATTAAATAGTGTACAAACGCCTTGGAGCGAATAAGTCGCAACTCGATCCCACGCTCCCGCGTGGTAAACAAGCCGCAACTCGTTCCCACGCTCCCCCGTGATAAACAAGCCGCAATTCGTTCCCACGCTCTCGCGTGGTAAACAAGCCGCAACTCGTTCCCACGCTCCCGCGTGGGAACGCATATCGACCTTGTTTAG
>CAZWOY010000358.1:0-4556 GCA_964635255.1 uncultured bacterium | reverse complement strand
GCTTAGTCTGCCAAAGGCAGACTCGCAATGACACTTTTTCATGCACGTAGTAATATGTGCATTAAATAGTGTATAACCGGCTTGAAGCGAATAAGCCGCGACTCGTTCCCACGCTCCAGCGTGGTAATGCATATCGACCTTGTTTAGTAAAGTATGCATTCCCACGCGGGAGCGTGGGAACGAGTTTGTAATGTGTACATTATTTATTACACATGGCAATACCTGTTTGGAACGTCCGTTAGACCAGCATCCGGCTGAATCGGAAGGAATACACATTATCGACTGATTCCAGTTCGAGATTGCTGTTTATTCCTACTTCAGTCGTAATGCCTACTTCAAAGTACTGCCGGTCGATATGAGCGCCGTTGATTCCTAAAATCGAACAGATAATCCTGCCGTTTTTGTTTATCAATTCAAGGTGCTTTTCCGAGATATTATTGGGATGGTCGTCTTCGATCGTCCAGTTTACTTCAGGGCTTTTTCCTGCGCCGATAACCATCGAGGCGTTGTTCTTTAAATATCTGCTCGCCAGGCGTTGATTGTTTCTGAAAAGGACGACCTGGACGTCATGTTTATGATCTGTTTCCTTTTTTTCGGGGTCCTGTTCAGAAGTTGTTGGCTGCGGTTCTTCTACGGGCTTCTGGATTTCTTTTTCAGGTTCCGCCGAACTCTCCCGTTCTTTCTTTAGATCATCGACGTCGGATTTTAAATTTTCATTTCCTTTAACATAGGATAAATCGGGGTGCCTGGATAAAAATTCGGAAATTCTCTCTTCGACTGTATTTAGCGAATTTGTGATTCTTTCTTTTTCGCTTAGATCGATATCTTCTTCAGAAAGGATATCTTGTGAATCGGTTTCTTGTTCATCAAGAGGCTCTTCAACGCTTGAGGCGACTTCAGTTGGTTCCGAATCGGATTCAACGCTCTCTTCGATTTCTTCCCTGTCGATCTGAAATGGCGTCTCTTCCTGTTCTTCATTGTCATCCAGATCATTCTTAGCAGAATCTGAAATTTCTTCGGAACTGCTTTCCGCCACTTCAATTTGATCTCCGGTTTCCTCCTGTTTATCGGAATCCGGTTCAGATTTCTCTTCAACGACTTCATCTTCAATTTCAACCACAACCGCATCAACCGGTCCAGCTTCAGTGTCGTTTTCATCCGATTTATCTTCTGAGTCCAACACTGGAGCTTCGGACTCAACCGTTTCCTCTAAGGCGGTTTGCTCGTCGATTTCAGCCTGAGGTTCCGATTCTGCAGTATCCTCTTCTTCAGTATCCTCTTCTTCAGAGTCATCAGGCGTTAAGTCAGGAGTTTTTTTTTCTATATCAACCGATTCACCGGCGTCAGCTATTTCCGAGGATTGAACAAATCCTTTCGCTCGCGTTTCTATCTCTTTAAAGGCTTCAATTTTCTCACCCGGAGCGACCATCTCCGCCGTAACGCCGACCTCGAACTTTTCAAGCTCGCCGTCCTCATCGAATTCCACAATCAAAGCGCGGGCGTCGGTATTGCTGATTTCTTTGCGAATTTGCAGTAGCTCGTTGACCAGTTCGGTTATGACGATATCCTCGTATTCCCGCCTCAATTTCCGATCTTCCGGATTAAGAAACAGTTTGAGATACTGAGGGATGATAATCTGCCTTCCGATCTTGTCCACATTGTATTTCATGGCGTCGATCAACACGCTGAGAATAAATTCAAACGGAATTCTGCGCGGCGGCAGAGGTCGATCTGTCTCTTCCTGTTCGGGTTCCCACTTGCTGCGAAACCCGCCAAATTCAGCATAATTCATTTCGGTCCTCGGTTTTTGACGAATTTATTAAATATATCAATTATAGTTATATGTTTCAATATAATAATCGAATAAATTTAAATGCCTTGAGCAAGTTTTAGATATATTTACCGGGAAAATAACGTACCGTACGCAGTCATTCCAGCGAAAGCTGGAATCCATCTTCCTTCGGCGATAGCGCGAGAACCGGCCTGGATTCCAGCTTTCGCTGGAATGACTGTCCTTGGGCAACATACTACCCTTGGGCAAAGTGTCGAACAAGAGTGTTCGACCTACTATTTTCGTGTTTTGTTTTTTCAGACTGTAACAAAAACGCCTTGCAAGTATTTAGACCTGCAAGGCGCTCCAACATTATTTATGTTTTAACTCACGGCTCTATGCCGAACAATTGAATTAAAGCAGATAATTCATGTCTCCCGGATCGCTCAGATAAGCAGCCAGGAGGTCGATGGTCGCCTGAACGTCTTCCTTGTGAACCATCTCTACGGTTGAATGTACATAGCGGCATGGAATCGACAGAGTTATAACCGCCGAACCTCCCGGGGCTTTTTGAATAGCTCCGGCGTCCGTGCCTCCTCGTGGGAGAACGTCCTTTTGGAACTTAATTTCTTTCGATTCTGCTAGGTCGATGAATCGATCCAAAAGTTTAGGATTTGTGATGGCGGCGCCGTTCATAATCGAAATCGCCGCGCCCTTGCCCAGTTCTGAAATATAATCCTGTTCGCTCGCTCCCGGCAAATCGTTGGCTAAGGTGACATCGAGGGCTATGCCGACGTCCGGCAGCAATCCCGAAGCGGAAGCCATCGCTCCGCGCAAGCCAACCTCTTCCTGAGTCGTGCCGATAACGTAAATATCAGCCGGGCAGCTCTTAACCGCCTTGACCGCTTCCAACATGCAGAAAACACCAACGCGATCATCGAACGTTTTACAGGTCAGCGATTCGCCGATTTCTTCCATTTTACGGTAAAGCGTAATCGTATCGCCGACTTTAACCAGTTCTTTCACTTTGTCGCCGGGCAAACCGACGTCGATAAAGTAATCCTTCAACTGAAGCGTTTTCTTCTTTTCCTCTTCAGTTAGAATATGGATCGGTTTCGAGCCGATAATGCCGGGGAGGTCTTTCTTGCCTAAAACCGTAACGCGCTGCGCCATGAGTGTTCGCGGATCGAAGCCTCCGGCGGGATTAAAACGGATAAATCCTTTATCGTCGATATAACTGACATAAAATCCTATTTCATCCATGTGGCCGGCTAACATAATCTTCCTTCGCTCGCCTTCGGGAGCCGTACCCTTCTTAAATCCGATTACATTGCCCATCATATCGGTTTTAATTTCATCGACCAGGGGCTTCATTTGCTCCTTGACTAATGCCCTTACGCGTTCTTCACGCCCGGAAACGCCGGACATTTCGACCAATTGGCGTAAAAGTTCTAAATTCATTGACTACTCCTGAATATTTAGTTGTGTGAAAACAATCTTGCCTAACTTAATCTAACTATGGAATCTTTTTTTCGTTTCCATTATTTGAGTTCAATTACACGACCGTGAATATTATCTGTGGTTCTTATCCTCTGTTCCAGTTCAATCGCATCCTTTTTTTTCCGAAATCTACCGACTTGAACTACCGTCAATTCGACTCCGTTGACATTTTTTTCAACAAAATACACCTTCCCCCATTTCTGCACTTCGAGTTTTCTTCGTTTGGCGCCGTCCCGGTTGCGGAAAGCGCCCACTTGAACCGTCCATGTTCCCTGTAGCTGTGCATGGTCGAGCAGTATCAGGCTTTGAGCGGTCAATTTCTCTTCAAGCAATTCGTCCAGGTCGTTTGAATGTTCAAATCTATTCTTTGTATTCTCATCGACGGCTTCCGGATGGCGCGCTTTTAAAAAATTCCAATATCGCTGCGCCATTTCAGCATTGCCTTTCGCCCAATGGTACTGCCATAATCGTTCCATTGCTACAGAAGAATATGGAGAATCGGAGTAGAGCGCTACTATTCTGTCGAAATAAAATCGCGCTTCTTCGCCGTCTTCGCTGAAAATACCTTGAAGGAATTGACATGCAGCCGTATTTTCCGGCAGATACTCAACTATGCTTCGCAATGTATCGATTTTACCGGAATAATATTTATCCAGAATCCATTCATTGTTTTCCCAGGGCTCGATATCCGCCCAGCAATTCACGGCAAAGCAGATGAGTATCAGAAAGGGCGTCCATATTATGCCGTTAACCTGTTTCATCCGCTTCATTTATTCTCGGTAATTTCCTCGCCTGCGGCGTCATCCGATTGTCTCGAAGATTCTGCCGGCGGCTCTTGAATTTCTTTTTCTGCCATTTCCGATTCGAGCTGTTTAATTCGCTTTTTACATCTTCGAAGCTGGTTAGAGTGCTGCAACTGCTGGTATATGGCAACAAGCAGGAATACTACAAAACCGGCGGCAAAAGCGAAGAACACAATGAGATAGATCGGTATCGGCGGAGTGCTCCACCCGAAAATATTTACAGCGGTTTCCTTAGGATTCTGCATCGAAAAAACGAGCAGAATAAACAGTATAACAGCTACGAAAACCCATCTGAATATCCACATCGCAGACTCCGTTAAAAATGTTAAATTTATTGGAATATATTTATACTTACGACTAAAAGCAAGGATTCGGACTTCATACGAAGGATATTTCATACTTGAACTGCACTTCCAGGAGCTGGATTTATTTACTGGGAAAATAGACCGCTTAATCTCCCCCATTCTATCTGAAGGGGGGAT
>CAZWOY010000357.1:0-4568 GCA_964635255.1 uncultured bacterium | reverse complement strand
TATCCCCCCTTCAGATAGAAGGGGGGAGATTAAGCGGTCTATTTTCCCAGTAAATTTTCCCGATATCCTTTCGATATTGTTAGAAAAGCCGCGTTAAAGCCCCCAACCCAATCTTCATTTTATCAACCTTCCGGACCTTCGCCGTGTGATTCAAGACGTCATAACCGATTCGCTTGATCGAGTCCAGAGCCGCGATTCCGCCGCCATAGTAAAGCTGCAACTGAACTCGAAGCATACGGACGTTGATTTTGTCTATTAACGGCTTGCCCTCTTCGAATAGCCGAAGAGCGCGTTCAACCTCGAAGACAATGAGATTTTTAAATTCAGGTGTGAAATCGCGTTCTTTTATCATCCGTTCCGTTACGCCATATCGCTGCATATCTTCGAGCGGAATATATATCCGTCCGCGCTGATAATCTTCGAAAATATCCTGCCAGTGGTTGGCTAACTGCAGAGCTGTGCAAATATTGTCAGATTGTGCAAAAAAATCAATATTTCTGTACCCGAAAAGCTCCAACACGAGCCTTCCGACCGGATCGGCGGAGCGGCGCGTGTAATCGCGCAGTTCTTCCCAATTTGCATATCTTGTCTTGACCAGGTCCTGCTTAAAAGCCGAGAGCAGGTCCAAAAACAAAGAAAGCGACAGTTCGCGCCGTCGAATCGTACCGCCCACCGCTAAAAACAGTGGATCCGATTCAACGCCGCAAACCGCCGCTTTCAATTGTCTTTCCCATCGCTCAAGATTGGCTTGAGCTTCTGTTTTGTCGTGCGTTTCGTCCGCGAAATCGTCCGCCAGACGGCAGAATGCGTAAATGTTGTAAAGATCCTGTCTGTGCGCCGCCGGCAATAACCAGCCGGCTATCGCAAAATTTTCGTAGTGATCAAGAGCAATTTTACGGCATCTCGCTTCGCCCTGGGCAATCAAGTCTCTATCTGAGCCTAAGCCATCTAATGCTTTCCCGCAGCTATTCTCCGACGAGCCCATTACCTCATTTAATCATCAGCGGAATCATAACTCGGATAACTATCGTAAACGCCTGTGCTAACGGCGATAGATTCGATTTCCTTCGCGCCGACTTTGTTTGCCTGACGGCATGCATCTACGAAGCAGTCCCAATGATAGTGTCCTCTCATGCCCGCTTGACGGCTGTAGTATCGGCGATCACCCTCTGCGATCTCACGACGACAATACTGGCAAATGACCTTTTTCATTTTTTTCACCTCCCTGGTTGAATTCCCGTGCTTGAAGTTTTTCCTCACCACAGATTTGTATAGCAAATTACATGCCATGTTAAAAACTATCTCGCGTCTGTTTAAGAACATCCTCGACTTCGTTTTTTATCTCTATCAGACGTTCCTCGGACTCGGCTTCGAACCTCAGCACAACCACCGGTTGCGTATTCGACGGTCTTAGCAAGCCCCATCCGCCTGGAACGTTGACTCTCATTCCGTCCACATCGATTACATCGTATTTATTTTTAAAATGATCCCGAACCTTTGCGACGACCTCGAACTTGATCTCGTCCGGGCAGTCGATTCGGATTTCGGGAGTGTTATATACCTCAGTCCAATCGGCTAAGAACTGACTGACCGGTATATCTTTTTTAGCGACGATTTCAAGAAACCTGCCGGTTACGTAAACGGCGTCGTCGAAGCCGTAAAAGCGGTGCTTAAAGAATATATGCCCACTCATTTCACCGGCTAAGGGAGCGTTTTCCTGCAGCATTTTACTTTTAATCAGCGAATGTCCGACTTTCCACATCACCGGTTTTCCGCCGTGTTTCTCAACGTCTTCAAAGAACAGGCGCGAACATTTTACCTCGCCGATGATCATCGCTCCCGGCTGCACCTCGAGAATATCGCGCGCCAGGATCGCAAGAATCTGGTCTCCCCAGATTACGTTTCCCTTTTCATCGACTATGCCGATTCTGTCCGCGTCTCCATCATACGCAACTCCCAGTTCCAGGCTTTGTTCCCGAACGAGCTCTTTTAACTGAGCCAGATTCGCTTCGACCGTTGGATCAGGATGATGGTTTGGAAACGTCCCATCGACCTCGGCGTTGATTTCATGCACTTCGCAACCTATTTTCCTGAGTATCTTGCCGGCGGTCAGCGAACCGACGCCATTGCCGGGATCGATTCCAACTCTGACGTTGCGGGCTAACTTAATATTCGAAGCCAGATCCGCTATATAATCGTCTAAGATATCCTGCTCGCTGTACTTTCCATCACCGGTTTCATAATCGCCGTTTTCGATGATTTCGTAAATCGACATAATCTGGTCGCCATAAATCGCCATCTGTTTGGACGTAATCTTAAATCCATTGTAGTCCGGCGGATTATGGCTGCCGGTTATCATTATCGAACCTTGCGTATCGAGCTTGAAATTCGAAAAATAGCTGACCGGAGTCGGTATCATTCCCAAATCTATCACGTCCATGCCGGTCGTCTTAAGTCCGGCGGCAAGATAATCGCGCATCCGCGGCGAACTGTCCCTGCCGTCGCGACCGATTGTTACCCTCCCGACTCCCTGCCGGCGGAGATAAGTTCCGATTCCCTTGCCAAGTTTCGTAACGACGTCTTCGGTCAAATCTTTATCGACTACGCCACGAACGTCGTATTCTCTGAATATATGTTTATTCATTATTAGACTCGTTTTTTCTGTATCGATAGCTGCTACGATCGTATTTGCGGAACATAAAATTATAACGTAACTTTACGCCGCTGTCTATAACGTTATAACGCTTAACGATAAGCAATTGTTAGCGCAAATATGTGATTAAGATCACAAACTTGAAGGTTTCTGCAATTTAGTTATATTTTTATTTCTATTTTGTGTTTATTTTTGTATTTATCGACGAAGTTAGAATTTGGTTTTTTTATTCATGGATAATTAATTAGCTTGTTAGAGTATAGTCTGAAAAAAATTGAAGTAAGGATAAATTTGAGCTTTCCTGATATGAAAACAATTCTGCTGACAGGCGCAACCGGCTATGTTGGCGGTAGATTGCTGCCGATTCTTGAGCGGAGTGGGTATAGAGTGAAATGCCTGGTTAGAAAACCTGAGTATTTTAAATCAAGAGTTGGATCGAATACTGTTATTGTCCAAGGCGATGCGCTGGATAAAAAATCAGTTATTAGCGCCATGCAGGACGTCGATATCGCCTTTTACCTCGTGCATTTTTTGACTGATGTAAAAGATTTTGAGCGCAAGGAATTGACTGCCGCTGCAAATTTTTCTGAGGCGGCGGTTTCAGCCGGCGTTAAGCGCATAATTTACTTAAGCGGTTTAGGCGGCAGAGGCGATCTGTCGCCTCATTTGCAGACCCGGCATCAGACCGGCGCAATACTTAGGAAATCAGGCGTTCAGGTTATCGAATTCCGCGCGGGAATCGTCATCGGTTCCGGCAGCCTGTCGTTCGATATGATCCGTTCTCTGGTGGAGCATTTGCCTGTTATGGTCACGCCGCGCTGGGTTTATACTAAAACTCAGCCTGTTGCGATCGAGGATATTATTGAATATTTAACCCAGGCGGTAGATATTGACGGCCAGGAAAACCGAATTTTCGAGATCGGAGGTCCCGACCAATTATCCTATCGAGACTTGATGCTTGAATATGCCCGTCAAAGGGGTTTAAGGCGATTTATGCTGCCGGTTCCGGTATTAACGCCTAAACTCTCAAGTCTGTGGCTTGGTCTGGTAACGCCGTTATACGCACAAGTTGGGAAAAAACTGATCGAAGGATTGAAGAATGAGACAATTGTGCAGGATAATCAAGCGCTTGCAGATTTCCCAATAAAACCGAAAACAATTTCCGAAGCCATAAAGCGCGCCATAGACTATGAGGATGCGCAGTATGCAAAAACCCGCTGGTCGGATGCGCTTGGTTTGAAAGGCGGCGACCGATCGAAGTCAGGTATGAAATATGGTCGCCGCTTGATCGATTCGAGAGCGATGACGATCGACCAGCCTGCGAGTAAAGTTTTTGCGGTCGTTAAGCGGATCGGAGGCGAGACCGGCTGGTATTACGCCGATTGGATGTGGCGGCTGCGCGGATTCCTTGATCTGCTGACCGGCGGCGTAGGCCTAAGACGCGGACGCCGCGATCCGGAATACCTTACTGTGGGCGATACGGTAGATTTCTGGCGAGTTGAGGAATTTAAAGACAATAAATTACTCCGGCTGCACGCAGAAATGAAATTGCCCGGCAGAGCCTGGCTGCAATTCGAGCTTGATTCATCCGGCGAGACGACGACCATTCGTCAAACCGCGATATTCGATCCGATTGGGCTGGGTGGGAAATTATATTGGCACGCTCTTTTTCCGGCGCATCAGTTTGTTTTTCGGGGGATGTTGGAGGGGATTGTCAATGAAGCGAAGAAATCTTGACGTGGATGCGTTCAGTCCCGGGTAAGTTCATTTTCTAAACCTTCAATCAAGCAAAATATAGAACTTGAAGGCGTTCGTTTTGAAAACTTTATGTTTTGTATTTCATTATGATGCTTTTCCAATATTTTTGCATTTTCAATTGCGCTCGCTTCCCGATCCTTAATCTTGGAATAC
Source organism: uncultured bacterium (assembly GCA_964635255.1). Taxonomy (GTDB): domain Bacteria; phylum Electryoneota; class AABM5-125-24; order Hatepunaeales; family Hatepunaeaceae; genus CAZWOY01. The sequence goes on along the minus strand of CAZWOY010000357.1, from coordinate 4 downwards.
AGAG
>CAZWOY010000356.1:0-4573 GCA_964635255.1 uncultured bacterium | reverse complement strand
CGCCTCATGCGCGCTGAAGCGCGCACTCAATGTTGTTAAACCAGCTATTTTCATGCTGCGTGGCGAAATCCGTCTTATGAGCGACTACTGGGAAGCTTCTTTTTTTTTAATCAAACTTTATCTTTCAACTTTCTTCCGATTTATGCACTAATAATGCAACAAATGCTCAACACGGCGCAATTTGCTTTGACGAATCAAATTCGACATATATCATATTTCTTATATTATCAATAACATAATAAAAACACTATTGCTTTTTCTTTACAATATCGATAACTTAAAACATACTTTAGAACCGGAACGCCTTTTGCTACATAATAATCAGCATACCGTTTTTTGAAAGTTCGCGTATCATGTACAATAGTCCGATTGGACGTTAAGCATTTGCACGGAGGATTTGCATGTTTTGTTTCTGCTCGACCGCGAAACACAACCGTATTCGTTCATTTAATTTCCTGTTACCGAAATTTTCGGTAATTTTTGTTCTTTCTCTCTTAGTCGCAAGTATTTCTATCGGCGCCAACCAGCAAAGCGCTGAAGAAATCGAGATCGACAATCAGATGAGAGTCGTCTCTCAATCGAATTTCTCTATAGAATTGCAATTTACGATCGATTCGTTTAATCGACAAAAAATTGACGCTTCCGGTAAAGAGTTCGATATTCTCTCCTTTAAAAACTCCATAATTTCAGGGCGCAGCGGCTATCCCGACCTGCCGGTTTACAGCCGGCTGGTTCTTATACCGCCCCAATCCGGCGTCGCAGTCCGGATAAAAAACCATGAGACACGGTTGGTCGCTAATGTCAACCCATTGCCGCGACAGGCGCTTGAACCGATAGACAAAAATGCATCGATCGCCTTTGACAATATTCCTGAAGAAAATATGACGGTCGAATATGCTGGACAATTCGAGAGGCAGTCCGGATTTTATCCATCCGAACCGATTGTAGTCGGGCGTCCTGCAATAATGCGCGGCTATCGAATCGCTCCGATTACGATCAATCCGCTCCGCTGGGATCCGCAAACGGGTGAAATGGAAATTACAGAATCGATCGAGTTCGAACTCGTTTTCGATACGGATGAAAATCGCGTAAATATCGTTGAAGATCCGGAACGTCCGAGACCATCCAAATATGTGCGCAAACTGGTAAATCGTTTGGTCGTCAATCCGCCTCCTGAACGCGACGATCCTTCAATGGGCGGATCGATAGCTTATGTCGCCGGACCTTGGAATAACGTCATCAACGAACTGGAGCCGCTGGTCGAGTGGCGCAGGCGCATGGGCTGGACTGTCGAAATAATACGAGTAGATGAACCCGACGACCGCCATGCGGTTAAACGCGCAATCCAGGAAGCTTATAACGAATGGGAGATCCCGCCCGAATACATCGTACTCGCCGGCGACGGACCGGGATTGGACGGAAATAATTTTAATATCGCCTATTGGAATGTACAGAACGGCGCTCGGACAGCCTATGAAACGGATCATCATTACTGCCAGCTCGAAGGGGGCGAGGATGATTTACTGCCTGAGGCGGCAATCGGCAGGTTGACGTTTAACAACTTACAGATGCTGCGCGGGATAGTATCCAAGACAATCGGGTATGAATCCGATCCCTATTTCGGACGGGATCAGGAAGCCGATTGGCAAAGGCGAGCTATAGTGGCGGCGACCGATGCGAGAAGCGGAACGTCTTCGATTGATATATGCAGATGGATCTCCGGTTTATTGCTTCGTAATGGATTTTCTCGCGTTAATGATTTTTATTTCACGGAAGACGACCGAGGCCGCAATCCAACGGATTTCATTCAAACCAATATTGATAACGGCGTTTCATATTTTATGTACCGCGGCTGGTCGCGTATGAACGGCTATGATCCCGAGGAAGTGGACAGACTGCGTAATGGAGCTAAACTGCCGTTTGTCGTATTAGCGACCTGTAATACAGGCGATTATGGTCAGAATGTAATCGACGATCGCTGGTCTTACATAGAAAGATTTCTCTACAATCCTTCCGGTGGAGCTATCGGCGCCGTCGGAGCCGCAGGCGCAACCCACACCGCTTATAACAACATCCTCGCAACCTCGATGATGCACTCGATATTTATCGATGAAGTTTTTTCGCAGGGTTGGTCGCTAATGGCGGGAAAAATGGCGCTGTATTCGCATTATGCGAACAGGAACGACATTAATCATCCCGAAAATCCGGGATTGGAAGCCTGGCTCACTGAATTTTATATTTACAACTTGATGGGCGATCCCGCGGTTCAGCTTTTCACTTCAACGCCGAAACGCATTGCTGTGAGCTGTCCTCGCGATATTTCAGCCGGTGAATCCACAATCGAAGTCGCGGTCGATTGGGAAGATGAGGAAGCGCCTGCAAGAAATGTCAATATTTGTTTATATAAACCGGAAAATGAAGTCCAAATCGTAAAGAAAACGGACGCGAACGGCAACGCCGTCTTTCATCTTGACCCGGAATGGACCCAGGAAGGCGAGATCTTATTAACCGTCACCGGACAAAATGTGGATAGTTACTTAGGCGAGATAAATATTGAGAGGGAAGAAATTTATGCCGGAGCCTCGGGTTTTACCGTCGATGACGACAGGAACGGCGCCAGTTCCGGCGATGGCGATCAAACGGCAAATCCCATGGAGAGGATCGAACTTGGCGTCGAACTGACCAATTATGGTTCAACCCGCCCCAATGGCAGGGCGGACGTCGTTTTAGAAACGGAAACTCCAAACATAATTATTATCGAAGGGGAAGATTCCTTCGAACGCATCCCCGAACAGAACGGATCAGTTGATGCAAATTTCGTCATCGAAATCGGCGGCTCCGTTCCGAATGGCGAGATTGCTCTCTTTGAAGTTACAGCCACAATAGGCAATCAAAATTACAGAAGCTCTATCGAACTCCCCATCGAAGGTGCGCAGCCGGAGTTCGAGTGGATGGAATGGGAAGATGATCCCTTAGTTCCCGGAGATACTGCACGAGCTATTATATTCCTCGAGAATTTAGGAGTTAAGGATACGACCCCTGCAGAAGCTCAATTAATCAGCCTTACCGGAACGGTAAGAGTAACAAGAGACCGGACAGATTTCAACAGCATCGAAGCCGGAAGGACATTGGGCGCAAACGAAACCGTCACCCTCTACGCAAGCCGGTATCATGTGGGCGGATCGCCGGCGGATTTCATGCTTATTCTCAGCGGTGAAAATGGTTATGAGGATACGATTCGATTTGAATATGAAGTCGATAGAGTCAGAGCCGGTCAGCCTTTCGGGCCGGATGAGTATGGTTATATTTGCGTCGATAATTCAGACACAAGCTGGGCTTCTTATCCGCGGTTCGATTGGATCGAACTTGACGATAATTTTCTTGAAGGAGCCCCCGGAACGGATACAAGACTGCGCGACGTCGATGAAGAAGATGATGAAAGCGCCGTAATCGATCTGCCGTTCGAGTTTGTTTATTACGGAGAACATTTCGATCGCATAACTGTGTGCACCAACGGATGGCTCGCTTTCGGCGATCACAGAGCGATGAATTCCGCGCGCAACCGCCGCATCCCCGGCGGGGAAATAATTCCGGGCATGGTCTGCCCGTTCTGGGACGATCTGATTACGCGAATCGACAGTAGAATTCTCTACTGGTATGATGAGGAGAATCACCGGTTCATAATCGAATGGTCGAGAATGAAAAAATTAGGACCATTGGGCCGAAACGAACCGAATGAATCATTCGAGGTTATCCTGTATGATCCGGCTTATCACCAATCCGTGACCGGCGACGGCGATATAGTCTTTCAATATTTAGAGGCTGCCGACACCGAGTCCGCTTTCGAGGTCTGGGATACGCCCTTTGCTACCGCCGGCATTGCCAGCGTCGATCAAACGGACGGGCTGGAATATACTTATTACGGTCAACTTCACGCGGGCGCGGCGCCATTGGTTCCTGAACGCGCAATTAAGTTCACGACTTCAATTGAGTATGAAGTGGCTGAAATCAACGGCGTCGTGACGGACGCCGAAACCGGCGAATATCTCGAAGACGTTGAAATTAGCACGTCTTATGGAACCTGGGCGATTACAGATGAAAATGGCGAATTTACTATACCTGAAGCAATTGCCGCGGACGACTACAGGATTACCGCCTCGAAAGAATTTTACAACGACTCCACACTTTCCGGCGTTGAGATAAATCCCGGAGAGGAAAACCGGATTGTTTTTGCCTTACTCCATCCCGAATTTAGCGTGAGTGAGGAATCGATTGAACTGGAGGCTGTCTATGTCGATAGCGTAAACGCGGAATTTGAAATTGAGAATCCGGGAAATGGGCTATTATCCTACACAAGCCGGTTGAATATTGCCGGAGAAGATTTCGGATTTGGCAGGGACAATCCGGACAATCAGTGGGATGTGCTGAGGGAATGGGATGTGACCGAAGTAACCGATGACAACCGCATTCAGAGCGTAGTATTCTATGATGGCTGCTGGGTGGTCGCGGGGGGAGCCGGAGGCAGCGAAGATAATTATTTCTATAAATTCGACTGGGGCGGCGGCTACATCGG
>CAZWOY010000355.1:0-4581 GCA_964635255.1 uncultured bacterium | reverse complement strand
CAGTCATTCCAGCGAAAGCTGGAATCCATCTTCCTTCAGCGTTAGCGCCAGAACCAGCATGTATTCCAGCTTTCCAACCTGTCCGAGAATACAGATTTTGGGCGTCGGGCGTCCTGACTGACGTTATAAGCGCTGTAATAACAATAGCAATCTGTCAGGTGAGGACATCTGAAAGGCGCTCAATCTGCTGTGAATCGCGAGAAAAATCTGCGAAATCGGCTCATAATTTAAAAGAAGATTAAACACGACAAAGAAAACGCTGAATTAAATGTATTTCTTTGTGTAACTTGCGATTGAGGCGGTCGATTGATATATTTGCTAATATTACTATGGGCATTAAAAAGCGTGCATACGCTTTGATGCGCATAATCCATAAATCGTTTCCACGCTCCAGCGTGGGAGTGCATAATCAGAGTTGCGATATTGCAAAGGAGCAATTAGATTTAAGGTGAGTTACATTTGGAAGCGTTAGTTATGCCGTTAGTAGAAACAAGATACGAACATATCTTTCTAAACGCTCAGAACGAACCGGTTATTTCCGGTACAAGGACGTCGGTAGTACAACTTGTGTTGGATAAAATTGCCTATGGCTGGAGTCCTGAGGAACTGTATTTTCAGCATCCTCATCTTACATTAGGACAGATTCATTCAGCTTTGGCATACTACTCGGACCATCAGGAAGAAATCGATAAGATCATTGAAGATCAGTTGAAGCATATTGAAAAACTGCGTAGGTCATCCGTTTCTTCTCCGCTAAAGAAGAGGCTCAAAGCTCAGAACCTTATTTGAAGCCTATTAGGTTTTATATGGATCACAATGTTCCGCGTGCAATTACCGATGGATTAAGAGCTCGCGGCGTAGATGTTATCACTGCCTTTGAGGACGGTTATGCGAAAATCGATGATGTGATTTTATTGGATCGTGCTGGAAAATTGGGACGAGTTCTATTCACGAGGGATTATTATTTTTTGCTGGAGGCGACGCGGCGGCAGAGAAATGGAATATTTTTCAACGGAATTATATATGCCCATCAGCTTGAAGTTTCGATTGGCAAGTGTATTCGAGACCTATATCTTATATCCGAGATCGGTGAACCGGAAGATTTTAAATCAAGGGTGGAATACTTGCCGTTATGAAAAGTACCTATAAACTGCAGGCGGATTCGTAATCATAAATATAACTATCAGTTGCGAGCGCCCTCCAGGCATCCTCACCTGGAGATTATATCTCATGAAACTACAGTAATAGATATCAGGTAGAATTCACTTGCAGTTTTTAGGTTAATCACAAAGGCGCTAAAAACTCGAAGCAGCCGTATTCCGCGAATCCGGGAACTCTAATAAATCCGTTAAATCCGCTTATCTGCTGTGAAATCTGCTGTTAATTTTAACCATATCGACGAAGACACAGGAAAAATACAACCTGCAAATTGAGGATTGCATAAGGAAACCCGATGTATTAATTTAGTAAACAGCGCGGAAGAGAAAGGTTGCATCGCCGATATACCCGATTTGAAATTCTGATCTATGGTACTATATATATAAAACGCGATAGTTAGAAAGTTTGAAAGTTCAAAAGTGCGAAAGTTAAGAAAAAATATAAACCATTATGTTCAAGTGTTCAGTATAAAAAGATAAAAAATATAAAATATAAATTAACAATATGTTACGCAAAATACACACCATTACGACATGAAATAATAATAAAATACCGCCATATTGTCGTAAATATTAAAAAAATTTAAAATAAAATATGATTTTAAGCAAAAAAACATAATATTAACTTATACTTCAGAGCGCCAAAATTTTCTTTGGTTTGAAAGAAAACCACTTTTTCAGGCTGCGCCTTTGGGATTTATCGGATAGACCATGTCGCTTCAAGTACCAAGATTAGACTCGTTGCACAATCCCACTAAAAAACCTACGGTTGGGGATTATGACAACCATTGGAGTGGGTAGGAAAATTTACTATATTGACAATTAACTGGCGTCGGAGATTAAAAGATCGATTTCTTTTTTAGACGCCGGAAACGAAGCCGGCAGATTTGCCTGCCGCTTCCTGGATAGTTTTTCTTATTTCTTAAACCTTTTTCCCGGCTGGCCGCCCAGGCTTGCGCCGCCAACCGGCTATGTTCACGGCACAGGTTTGTTACCGGACGTAATGAAGAGTTCACAAACCGTTCAATATTGCGCTTTCTATCGCAGGACTTCTTAACTTATTTCTAAAGCGCAAGTTGGAGTTAAATCAGAGATTGCAAGCAACGGAAAAAAACGATTTAAAAGATAGTTCATTTAGCGAGGAGAGGCTGTAAAGCCGATGTTGAAAGATGCGATGGCTAAAGATTTTAATTAATATTTCTACGGGAATCCTCTGCAGCCCGGATTCTCAGAATCCGGAGGAGGTTAATTCCACACGAAACCAGACCAAACCGGATCCGGGAATAGCTCTATTCCCCGAGCGCGGTCCGCCTTGATCAGGGATTTTATCCATTTGAACTCCATTATGCAGACAAAATTCACAGAACGAATCCGAAGAAAAACGCCTCGTCAGAAAAAATAATCTTTTACGGCGTAAGCGTTCTTTGCGGGAAGATTAAATACTATGCAATGTTTTTTGTATGTAGCTAGTATTAACCAATAAAAAATTGGACGCGCTTGTGCCTTGGAAAAAGTTAGCGCGCCCAACTCAGGTGGATGACAGGTTGAATGGGAAATACCTGTCTCCACCTCCCAATTTAGTAAATTTCCCTCAGGAAATCAACCTAATAGGAGGTAAAGTGATTTCAAACAGAATTTTGGCTGGTCTGATTTCCATTGTTTTCTTGGTAATACTAATACCAATTGAGAGCTTTGCTTCTCAACATTCAGTCAATGTTAGGGTAGGAGCGCTTGGAGAACCAAATGTCCCAATTAAGTTTTTCGTAAAAACGGGAGCAGGCGAGGACGATTGGGAAACGCAAGTCGTTAATACTAACGGGGATGGAGACGCAATCTGGAATGTTGAGGAGCATTCTTCAGCTACGTTTTGGAAGGCGGAATTAAATTCCGGATATACACCTTTAAATCCCTTAAATGTTTGGATACAAACAACAAATTATCCCGATTTCGTAATCGAGTGGGTAATTGAGGACCCTGATTGATTCTATCGGGAAAAGTACGCCAAATCCAGCGTTATTTATTTAACGCTGGATTTGGTTAAACAGGAGAGATATTATGAAAAAAATATTTTTTAGTGCAGTATCATTATTTCTTCTCGGTTCTATGCTGAATGCGCAGCCGAGAATCCATTGGGCGCGAGATTATGGCGATAGTGATGATGGATTTTATGATTTATATATAACTGAAGGCAACAACTACGCTGTTTGTGGTTTTAGGGGTCAAGTTGGAGAATTAATGCGCGATAATATGTGGCTGGTTCATGTCGATGGAGAATCGTTGGAACCCATTTTCAACAGAACTTACGGTGATATTCATGTTTCACAGCAGTTATTTAGTCTAATTGAGACGGACGATGGGGGTTTTTTTTCTGGCGGCTATGAATTAGGACGCAATGATTTGGATTTTAAAGCGCTTAGAGTGGATAACGAGGGTGAAACAATCTGGACGCGCTCCTACGGTGGAGAAGATTCCGATGCTTGCAAAGCAGTAATTGAGCTTAAAAACGGTAACTTTCTTATGGCGGGATATACTGCGTCTTTTGGCGAAGGCGGGCGGAATGGATACTTAATTGAAGTCGATGATAACGGCGATGTAGTTTGGGCTAACAGCTATAACGCATTAGGACGTGATTTTCTATGTGCACTAAGAGAAACTGATGATGGTTACTTAAGCGCCGGCGGCTCTCAGGACGATGGTTGGCTTATTAAAGTTGATGAAGAAGGCGAATTAATTTGGTCGAACACTTATGGCTTGGATGAAGAAAATGAGAACTTCTGGGAGTTTTTCAATTGTATAGTATCTTATGAAGGAGGATATTTATTGGGCGGTACAAGCGCTTTTACGGAGAATCGGAATCGTATGGAGTTTGAAAGCCGAGCGTGGGTTGTACACGTGAATAATGAAGGTGAAATAATCTGGGATGAACTTTACAATATTGGTGAACCTGGCTATCCAAAATCGATTCAAAGTTTGGCGGTTACAGCAGATGGTGGCTTTGTTTGGGTAGGTCCAAACTGGCAGCATATCGAAAATCAAATAGTTACTTCAACGGTGATTATGAAGTCGCAAAGAGGCGGGGAACAATCTTGGTTTCATTTTCTGCCTGGCAATGGTGAAATGCTGAGTGTTTTATATTTATATTCGGTTCTTCAAAGTCGTGATGGCGGCTATATCGCTGCCGGACGGGGAAATGCCGGGGATCGCAATAGAGGAGGTTTGTTGCTAAAAGTTGTACCGGCAGTTTCTGCGCCAGTTATTCTCGAAAAAACTCCCAACTACGCCGAGTTCGACGTCTTGGTTGGCGATACAGTCGATTTCAACGTGTATGCCGTGGATCTGCAGGACGATGAGTTAACCTATCTATGGTCGATGAACGGCGATAGTATCGCGTCTGATACATTTGCCACGGTTGTTTTCGAAGAAA
>CAZWOY010000354.1:0-4602 GCA_964635255.1 uncultured bacterium | reverse complement strand
GCTTAGTCTGCTAAAGGCAGACTCGCAATGACACTTTTTTCTGTACGTAGTAATATGTCTCGTCCTGAGATATTTGTCGAAACGGAAAACATCGACCTGCGCAAAGCGCTTCAGCTTCGGCACGAAACGACCGATCGATTTGCAATCGCGAACCGGGGAATCGGCAGGTTGGATTTCAACTTGAAAAAGGTCGATCCGGATGGATCAGATCCCGGCTTAGAATTTGACAGGCTCTATCCTGTGTCCGACATCTTAGGTTTAGAGGATTACTCAAGAATCAGAGGAGTTTGTTTTGGCGATTCGCTGCTGTATGTTTGCAGTCAGCATCAGATACATGTCATTACCCGGGATGGAGAAGAAGCGCGACGGCTGCGCGCACTTGAGAACGTCGAGTATTCAAGCATTGCGAATGGCGAAGCTTTCCTTTTGGCTCTGATAAAAAACAATGCGAATGAATATCGCATCGATCAAATGGATTTCGACGGAAACCTCTTGCGAACGATTCATTTACCTGATGAAATTGAGGAAATTTCAGGCGCAGTTGGTTTCAATTCGCGGGACAATACGATATTTGTCGATGGCGTCGATTGTATAAATGAAATTTCAATGGACGGCGAGTTTTTGCGTGAAATCGATATTCAACTGTTAGGCGCAAATATAGAATCTTTAAATGGCGTCGCCTGGCATGAAAACGACTTTTCAAATATGCCCCTATACTTTGTATTCAGAGGCGCAGACCATTCCTATTATTTGGCTAAGAAAAATCCCGATGGAAGGGAAACTCGGATAGTCGGCGAGATGGTTCAAGATCAAAACGCCCCCTGCTTCGAAGCGGCGGTCGGACTTGATTGGAACCCCGGAACAATAAATTTAGCGTTCATTCAGGGACTCGGAAGAACCGGTTTCAATGTCCATATTTACGAATACGGACCTGACGCGAGATATCTGACGTCCAATCTGGTCGATGGTTCGATTCAACCCGGCGAAGCTCAAGACGTCGAACTTACGTTTAACTCCGGCGATTTTCCCTTTGGCGAATATTCCTGCGCCCTGCGCATCGACCACAACGCCGGCGCCGATCCGATTGCGCTGCCGGTTGCCCTGACTATATCCGACGACGCCGCCATCGACGAAGATGAGGTTATCGTCAATAATTTCAAACTGCATCCTCCCTACCCCAATCCGTTCAACAGCAGTCTGAATATCAAGTATCAACTCGACAGGCAAGGTCCCGTGGAATTAACTGTGTTCGATATTCACGGCAGGGAGATTGTGCAATTTTCTGTTGAAAACCAACCGAAAGGAGCGCATAGCTACGCTTGGGAAAATGTGGTCGCGGGCGTTTATTTTGTGAAATTGACGGCGGGGAAAAAAAGTGCGGTTCGGAAGGTTGTTTGTTTGCCGTAGCAGAGAGAAAGTAAGTACAAACAGAAGCCAAAAACCAAGTAGGTCGAACACTCTTGTTCGACATTTGTCCACGTGCAGTTATTCCCATTTGGCTGTCTTCACCGGATGACTCCGCCCATAGATTTATAACGCATAATGTGAATTCAGATATTGATTTTCGATTTAATTCGTATTATAATACCTTTAGTTGTGCATGAACATCGTCGTAAACAAATCAGCTTTCGGAGGTCGCATGAAGTCCTACAAGATAATAGTATTTTCGCTAATTTTAGCGCTGCCGGGGATATTGCTGTGCAATTCAGAAATCGAAACTCAGATTAACGCTGCTGATGAGGACACGCTCCAACACTTCCCCGAACCGTCGAATTCGTCTCACAATATGTCGGTATTAATCCTCAACCTCGAAGGCGTCGAAGTGTCGGAGCATTCGGAATTGGCTTGCATCACTGAGGATAACATTATTGCCGGCGCAATTGTCTTAACCGGCGAAGCCCCTTGGGGAATGGCGGTCTGGGGCGACGAAGCGCTGACGCAGGAAGTCGAAGGCTTCGAAGACGGCGAACCGCTGCGGTTCAAATACTGGGACGCCGCTCAAAACTGGGAGCTTGATCTGGTCGTCACAGCCCATGACAGCGACCTCGTTTACAGAGCGAACGGCTTCATTACGATCGACGTTATGGTCGGAGTGAATGACAGCCCGCCGCAAACGCCATACGAATTCGACATTTCCGGCGTTTTCCCAAATCCATTCAACAGTTCGACGCATATCGAATATCATGTGAGTAATCCGGGAATGGTTGATTTAAGCGTTTACGACGTAACAGGCGGTTTGATCGGCGCTATCGAAACCGGAATGAAGAATCCCGGGATTCACTCGATTGAGTTTGACGGCGGCGAGCTTAATTCCGGTACGTACTTTCTGGTTTTATCGCAGGGGGGAAACCGGACGTTTAAAAAGATTTCGATTTTGAGGTAGTCGCGGAATTATTTATCTAGACTTGTTGTAATAAAACGGAAAAACGCCATGACTAAAACCAATACAACAGAAAATGTCAAGCAGCAAAAAATTGACCTGTTCCGGGGAAAGCACAAAGTCAGAAAAATATTTTTTAATGACGAGTGGTGGTTTTCAGTTGTCGATGTAGTAGGAGTTTTGTCGGGGGCAGTGAACTCAAGAAGATATTGGAGCGATCTAAAAAGAAAATTAAAAACAGAGGGCGCTGATCAGTTGTACGAAAAAATCGTACAACTGAAATTGGAAAGCCCGGATGGGAAAAAATATGCAACCGACTGCGCCAATACAGAAACAATGCTTCGTATCGTCCAATCCATCCCATCGCCTAATGCAGAACCTTTTAAGCGTTGGTTAGCCAAAGTTGGTTTTGAAAGAATCAAGGAAATTGAGCAACCCGGTTTAGCCGTAAAGAGAGCCAGGGCTCATTATGTGGCAAAAGGCTATGATGACGAATGGATTGAAAGGCGAATTCAGAGCATTCAAAAACGGGCGGAATTAACTGAAGAATGGGATCAAAGGGGCGTCAAGCTAAATGCGGAATATGCGATATTAACAGCTGAAATTTCTCGGGCTGCCTTCGGATACAAACCTGCCCAGCATAAAGAGATAAAAAGGCTTAAAAAGCGTGATAACCTGCGAGATCACATGACGCCTCTTGAATTGATTTTCTCAACATTGGGCGAAGCGGCAACGAAAGAAATAACCGTTAATAGAGATGCGCAAGGATTTGATGAAAGCAAAGTCGCTGCAACAGATGGCGGTCGAATAGCCGGCGACGCTCGGAAAGCTTTGGAAAAAGAAACTGGCAAACCGGTTGTTTCATCAAAAAACTACAAAGAATTAAACATTAATCAACCAGTTAAACAGATTGAAGATTCATCGAAACCAAAGAAAATGGATTCAGACTAGTTGATGCATTACTACTGTGTGCATTAAATAGTGTACATACTCCTTGAGGCGCAAAACTATAACTCGTTCCCATGCTCCTGCGTGGGAATGCATATCGATCTTATGCAGTTAAGTATGCGTTCCCACGCTGGAGCATGGGAACGAGTCGGGAATTTGCACACTATTTATTGCACATTGTAATAATAGGTTAAAGAGTCAATATTAAAAAAAACGCCGGTTCATTACTGCAGGAATGAACCGGCGCAACCTAACGCAATGTCTTTCATCCCAAGAGATTACTCAACCGGATAAACCTCAATCTCAGTAACTTCGCCATCATTATTGTATGTAAAATCCACCCCTCTTTGCGGGTAAGAACCATCCGCCGACGCTTCGAATATGTTCTCTACATCGGCTCTGGTCGATCCGATCTGTAAATTGCCGGCTAATATTCCCCGCTTGCCTTTCTCGGGCGTATATGGGGAGCGGAACTTAATCATAGTGATCGTATCGTACGGATCAATTTTGTCGTTTCCGTTCCATTGCACCTCTCGCACAATGCCTGTATCTTCTTCCTCATACCTGACGGTTACCGGTGAATCTTTCACTACGAATTCAATGCCCGCTTCCATGCCGGTCGTAAATGTGATGGAACCGTAAATAAAGGCGTGATTCGGATCGGCTGGATCCTCGTTGTTCCGGGCGGTCAGAGTCTGCGTTGTATCGCCAACCAGATTCTCCATTGCATATCTCAATTGTTCGCCAAACTTAAATCGCTCAGCGCCTTCGCCTGGAAGAATATCGGGCACAACGGCATAGTTCAGCAATCGAACTCTCCCCGATCGACCATCGCTGAGAAAGTACTCGCGATTATAATTTTTGCTGTAACCCACAAGCCCAAGACTGCTGTCAACCCAGACGAATTCATATTTCTGCGAACGCAGCGGCGGCACCATTCCGCTCAGCGGCGTAACCTGCGGTTCCGGCGGATCCTTCGGCATGATTTCAAAGGAAATTGCCGCATCGGAATTATTGACGATTTCGGCTGAACTCTTAACAATTGGGAAATAATATGTTTTCCCGTTCATTTCCCTTTCAACATAACGGTCGGAACTGAATTGATTTAATTCCTGACTTGGTTCGTTAAAATCGATTGCGCTTGTCGTTGTGAGGATCGATTCGGGATCGCCGGTTTGGGAGCAGCCTGCGGCGAAAACAAGGGCTAAGAATAACAATCCGGCAATATGCTGTATTTTGAGTTTCATGGATTATCCTCCTAAAAATTGTAAATA
>CAZWOY010000353.1:0-4607 GCA_964635255.1 uncultured bacterium | reverse complement strand
CCCCCTGTATCCCCCCTTCAGATAGAAGGGGGGAGGTTAAGCGGTCTATTTTCCCCGGAATTCACAACAGATTAACCGGATTAAACAGATTTATCCTCTCGCGCTTTAATCCCTATTTCACCATCAGAGCTTTCCGTACGAACCGGACGCTATTGGATTTCAACTCGATAAAATAAATGCCCGACGCCAGATTATCCGCTTTCCAGACGGTCGAATAGACGCCGGCTTCCTGAGAGCCGTTCACAAGAGTCTCGACCATCCGCCCGGTCTGATCGTAAACCTTGACTTCCGCCGTTGTTCTTTCCGGCAGTCCGTAATTAATCCGAGTCGTCGAGTTGAACGGATTGGGATAAACGGCGGACAGATAGTATTCTTCCGGCACAGCCGCCTGAGCCGCAGCCTCGACCACGATTAAGCCGTTGGGTTCATAGACAAGACTTTTGCCTTCTAAAAACTCTGCCGGTTCCAAGTCCAAAGACGGCCCATTGTCCGCCCCGGCAATCTTCACTTCAAACGCCTCGCCAACGCTGAGCCCTTCCTTGACGCCGGTAGATTCATCGTCCCCCCAGACGGCAAGCCCGTAAGGCGGTTCGCCATCTAAGGCTGTGGTTCCGACCTGCAGACCGGAGGCATTGAAAGCGGTTAATTCGGAATTTTGGGTTTTGGATTTTGAATTTTGGATGTTTAAGATCAGCACGCTCATGTTGTTGTCGGAGAGCGCCAATCGCCCGCCGTCATTGCGAGGCCCGACGCGCCGAAGCAATCTCCCGCCCTCGTCCTGTTCCTCTGGATAGTTCAAAACCACGTCCTGATCGACCTTGACCATGTAGCCCTGTGTCTCGCGCCAGGGCTGCATGTTGGAAAATCGATATTCAGGGACCATAAATCCTTCGTATCCGTCCTTCGCAATCAACACATGATCGATGATCGGCGACAACACATAAAAATCCGGCGCGCTCGCGTCCAGCTCGTAGGTCGGATAGTAGGCGATCATATTCCACCCTTCCACCAGCGGAATATCGGCGTCCGCCGCAATCTGCTCCCCCGCCCAGACGGCTTCGACGTCCTCATCGACCTTGACGAGGTAGCCTTCGCACAGATTCCAGTGCGGGATGTTGTTGAACCCCCACGCCGGCAAATAAAACCTGCCCAGCATATCCTTCATCAATAGGACGTGGTGGTTGTCCTCGTCGATGCGGAGTTGGTGCATCATCAGCTCGATGTTGGGACCGCGGGCTTCGCCTTCGCGGTAGAAGTTTTGGTTGGGGGAAACGTTTAGTGAGATTAGATTCCAGGATTCTACAAATAATATTTCAGATGAAGGTATGACTATCCCAAAAAGTGATAGAATTAATACTTCATTTAACGGATCGTTAGAAAATATCAGCAAACTATCTTGATATATACCAATATCATCAGGTTCGAATGTTACTATTAATTCCGTACTATCTCCATTTTCAATGCATATTTCGTTATTAAAATTGTTATTGAAAAACTCGCTATTACAAATTATATCATAGATTGTAAGATTAATTGTCCCATTATTTATAATGCAAATTGGTAATTCTGCATTTTCACCTATAATTAATTCATGGAAATTAAGAGAATTGGGAATTGTGTTTATTATGGGTCGTTGTGGTTCATCAAGAGGATAAATATATGCAGAACCTGAATTAGTACCATCATCATCATTTCCATCTGCGCCGACTATAGCATTATTACTTGTTATAAATGATGATTGCCCGAAATGATCACCTGCACTTCCATCATCAGCAATTAGTTTTGCTTTTTGATACCATATATTATTCTCATATGAAAAAATATACGCAGAACCGGAGTTATTACCATTATCATCGTTATATTTAGCGCCAATAATAGCATTTCCACCATTAATTGATACTGACCACCCAAAGAAATCATTTTCACCTGGATCATTAGCGTTGATTTTTGAATCATAATTCCAGTCATTCTCTTCTCGTAAGAAAATATATGCAGATCCTGAACCATTAACGTCTTCATCATGACCGCCAGGTGCACCAATTATAGCAAAATTACCATTAATACAGACAGAATAACCAAATCGATTAAAAGATTCAGCATCATTTGCTACCAGTTTTGATTGTTCAGACCATTCGTTATCTTCTCTGAAAAAAATATATGCTGAACCAGAAGATTCTCCATTGTCATCATTATAATGTGCTCCTATTATTGAATAATTGCCATATATTGAAACACTATATCCAAAATAGTCTTCTTGTGCCGCATCACTAGGTGTTAATTTCTCTTGCTGTAACCATCTATCCCCTTCTTTTACAAAAATATAAGCTGATCCAGAGCAATTGCCATTGTCATCATTATATGGTGCACCAACAATGGCATAATCTCTATTTATAGAAACTGAATGGCCAAAACCATCACCACTTGTTGCATCATCAGTGGTGAGTTTTCCTATTTCTATCCAATCATCATTTTGATGTGAAAAAATATAGGCAGCTCCTGAATTTCTCGCTCTTTCTGCATCGCCATAGAAGGCACCAATAATTATATTATTATCGTTTATTGAAACAGATTTACCGAATTCATCACATTCATTTGCATCAGAAGCTGTTATTTTAGATTGCTGAATCCATTCATCATCTTCTATTGTAAATATATATGCCGAGCCAGATCTATTTCCATTATCATCATCTTCATCAACACCAATTACAGCATAACTATTATTTATAGCAACCGATCCTCCAAAACCATCGTAATCTTCGGCATCTGAAGATGTAATTTTTTGCTCTGTAAATGAACTCTCACTTATTAATGCAATTATTATTTCTTCTGATTCGGGATCGTCAGTGTTAATTATCAATATTCCCTCTCTTATTCCGAACCAATGAGGATAAAAATAAACTGAAATATTATCAGATTCTGATATCCCAATTATTATCTCTTCTTCAATTTCACATCCAAAATACAACCCTTCCACCACAACATCCTCAACAACCAAATCCCAATGCCCAACATTAGAAATAGTCACCGTCCGTTCTTCGCTTTCCCCCACATCAACTTCCCCAAAATCCACCTCTTCCGGTTCCACCACAATTTCCGGCGTCAATCGTATAATCCGCAGTCCGCTTTCGCCGTCAGCAATATAAACATAGTCGTCCGCATACGCCGCTCCCCGGCAGGTTCCCGGCGTGCCGGCGGTTCCGATGTGATCCGGCTCAGCGGGATCGGAGACGTTGAAGAGCTGCAAACCTGCGGCTCCGTCGGCGATGCAGGCGTAATGACCGCTGAGGGCGACGCCGAAGGCTCGGCCGTCGGTGTCGAACGCGCCGGCTTCGGCCGGTTCTGCCGGATTTGAGACGTCGATTACGCGCAGTCCGCCGGCGTCATTGGCGATATAAGCGTATCCATCCGCCACCTCAATCCCGCAGGCTTCCCCCGGCGTTTCGAGCGCGCCCGCTTCAGCCGGTTCTTCAGGATTCGAGACGTCGATCACGATCAATCCGCTGCGCCGGTCGGCGACATAAGCATAGTCCCCCGCCACACAGACGCCTTTCGCCAGATCCGGCGTTTCATAAGCTCCCGCCTGCCGGATATTTTCCGGATCGGAGACGTCAAGGATGCGCAGACCGGAGATAATATCGGCGATATATGCGTAATCTCCGGCGATTTCGATATCGCTGGCAACACACTGCGCTTCAAAGCGGCTGATTTCCTCAGGATTTTCCAGGTCCGAAACGTCAAAGACGCGCACCCCCTGCGCTCCCCATCCGATATAGAGCCGGTCTCCCGCCATTGCCGCGCTCAGGCATGGTCCGGGCGCTGCAAAATGGGCGGCTTGCTGCGGTTCTTCGGGATTGCGGACGTCGATCACGCGCAGTCCTCCCTGGTTATCGGCGACGCAGGCGTAGTCTCCCTCGACGAAGACGCTGGTCGCGTCGCCGGGGGTGTCGAATTCTCCGACTTCGATGATGGCGGCTGTCGTGCCGGCAGCGCTCAGGAGTAAAATCAGGGCGGTCGCTAATAAGGCGTAATGCAGTTTCATTTTGGGCTCCTCTTAAGATTGAACAGCAGATTGCGCGGATTGCGCAGATTTTTTTGGGATTCACAACAGATTTAACAGATTTAACAGATTTCTCTGGATTCCCAATCGAGTTGGGTATGACAAATCAAAAAACTTGTCAACTTGCAAACTTGTCAACTTGCAAACTTCTTCAATATACGCCAATATCGATCCGTATCCAAATATTGTCCGAAAGAGCGAAAAATTGAAGTATCTCTTGTTATAGTATTGTGATAATCCATTTCAATCTTTAAATTTATTAGTTTTTGTGAGATTTTGTTTAGTTTTTTTTCGTGGAATGAAGGAAAGGTATGCATTCCCACGCAGGAGCGTGGGAACGAGAACCCGTTAGGCGAGGACGCCTGACGGTCACTCGCGAGGGTGAGTAATGAATTACGGAGAGCTTGCAGACGAGGGCGTCTGCAAGCTCTCAAGACGCCCTCGTCTGCAAGCCGACTTCGCGCAGTGACGGACGTTTTTGCTTGCAGACGCCCTCGTCTGCAAGCCGACTTCGCGCAGCGACATACGATTTTGCTTGCAGACGCCCTCG
>CAZWOY010000352.1:0-4612 GCA_964635255.1 uncultured bacterium | reverse complement strand
CGAAACATACTGTCTGCGAAAAATATTCGAAAGCTTCATCTGCATCGAGATTGTTCAGAATATAAGACCACGATTCCGGATCCGCCGGAGTAGCATGCACGAAAAAGCCATTATCAATTTCCATCGTTAATGGCAATTCCCTTAAAAACTCCGCTTCTTCAAAGCCCAAATTTAATCTGGTCCATAATGCGGATTTCCTGGCTTCCCGATTAAAATAATCGATATCTAACTTTTCAATTGCAACAGCGTCGTGATTGCCTAAAACACATGGAATTTCAAGCCTCTTGATCATATTAACGCAGAGGTTTGGATTCGCTCCATAGCCAACAATGTCACCAAGGCAGATAATTTCATCGACCTTCTCGGATTCAATGGATGACATAACCTGTTCCAGCGCTTCGATGTTTCCATGAATATCAGATATTACAGCTAATCGCAAAACCTATACCGTTAACTGCCGCTTCGTTGAATTTTCCCTCTTTTTGCATCATTATAAACAGCATCCAAAATTCCATTAACGAACTTCCCGCTGTTTAGGGTTGAATACTTTTTGGCAATTTCGATGGCCTCGTTAATGGATACCTTCGGTGGAATATCCGGAAAATAAAGCAATTCCGCCAATGCCAAACGAAGGATCAGACGGTCTAAAGTTGCAATCCTGTGAAATTCCCATTTCTCAACTTTTTCACGTATTAAATCGTCAAGTTGTTCCCTGTAACGCATTACATGAGAAACCAGACGAACAGTGTATGCCGGCGGAGCGGCTGGGCAAACCAATGAATCTCTTAGCGCTTCTTCAGTCGTACATCCCTGCAATTCCAGAACATACACAGCTCGCAATGCAGTTTCACGCGCCAGTCTCCGCGGAGGCTGGCGCGTTTTTAAAACGGTTTTCTTTTTTGCGGATAGAGCTTTATCGGCTTCTTGCATTTTACTCAAATTATTTCCTTACATCAACTTTAAAATTTTCAATCTCAATTGCATCAGCCCTATTTTCCAAATCCTTCAAAGAACAACTATAGACGTCCACAAATGTCAGATATCTACCTTCCAAGAATCGTCTCGGCTATAACTAAATGCATAACCTCGTTCGTACCTTCGTAAATGGTCGTTATCTTTGAATCACGCAGATACCGTTCGACCGGATATTCCTTGATATATCCATAGCCGCCATGGATTTGAACAGCTTCGAGGGCGGTTCTGACTGCGAGTTCGGAGCAGTATAGCTTAGCCATAGCCGCTTCTTTAATGAATTTTTCTTTGCGGTCTTTCTTAGCGGCGGCGGAATACAACAGTAACCGGGCGGCTTCGATCTCGGTCGCCATGCGCGCGATCTTGAACTGTGTCGCCTGGAATTTTGCCAACGGCTTTCCGAATTGACGCCTTTCTTTACTGTATTTAATCGCTTCATCCATCGATCCCTGGGCGATGCCTAAAGCTTGCGAAGCGACGCCGATGCGTCCGCAATTTAACGTCGTCAAAGCAATTTTAAACCCCATCCCCTCTTCGCCGAGACGATTGGCAACCGGAACTTTGCAGTCCTCGAAGCTGACCGAAACCGTATCGGAGGAGCGGATTCCAAGTTTGACTTCCTTTTTACCTACTTCGAAACCGGGCATGCCCTTTTCGACGACGAAAGCCGACGTGCCTTTGGACCCTTTAGAAGCGTCCGTAACCACGAAAACGATCATTATGTCGCAATTCTTGCCGGTTGTAATGAAATTCTTCGAACCGTTAAGAATATAATGGTCGCCGTCGCGAACGGCGGTGGTTTTCATATCGCCGGCGTCGGATCCCGAACCGGGTTCGGTTAACGCGAAAGCGCCCAATTTCTCACCTCGCGCGGCGGGTTTCAGGAAGCGCTCTTTTTGATCGTCATCGGTGAATATCTCAAGCGGGTAGCCGACCAGAGAATTATGAACCGACACTACGATAGAAGCCGAAGCGTCTATCCGCGCCAACTCCTCGACCGCGATACAGTAGCTGACCATATCCAGTCCGGCGCCGTCGTATTCCTCGGGTATATTGATTCCGAGGAATCCCAGGTCGCCCAATTTCTTTATCGCCTCATGCGGAAATTCCTCTTTCTCATCCCGTTCCATCGCATCAGGCGCCAATTCGGCTAATGCAAATTCGCGGATGGTTTGACGAACCATCTCCTGCGTTTCAGTGTACTCGAAATTCATTTGCTCAATTTCTCTTGTTTAAAGAACAGAATTAGTTGTAATCGTAAAAACCTTTGCCGGATTTACGTCCCAGATAGCCGGCGGCGACCATGTTTTTCAGCAGCGGACAGGGGCGGTATTTTGTATCGCCCAGATCCGTATGCAATACTTCCATGATAGCCAGACAGACGTCCAGACCGATCAAATCGGCTAACGTCAAAGGTCCCATCGGATGCGCCATGCCAAGTTTCATAACCGTATCGATGGCTTCAACTTCAGCGACCCCTTCCATCAGGCAATAAACGGCTTCGTTAATCATCGGCATAAGTATGCGGTTGGAGATAAATCCGGGATAATCGTTCACTGTAACCGGTGTTTTCCCCATTTTTTCAGCCAATTCGGCAACGGTCTGGTTCGTTTCTTCCGAAGTGGCGAGTCCGTTAACGATTTCAACCAGTTTCATCATCGGAACGGGATTCATAAAGTGCATACCGATGACTTTGTCCGGTCTCGAAGTCTGCGCCGCCAGCCGGGTGATGGAAATCGAAGAAGTGTTGCTGGCAAGAAATACGTTCTCGCCGCATATTTCATCCATTTTCTTGAACATATCGAGCTTCGGCTCTAACTGCTCGACAATCGCTTCAACGACTAAATCCGCATCTTTAATGTCCTGCAGATTGGTCGTCGTCTTAATGTTCGCCAAGAGTGCGTTTTTTTGATCTTCAGTCAGTTTTTCTTTTTTAATCTGACGATCGCAGTTCTTTGTGATGGTCGCGATAGCTCGATCGAGAAAATCCTGCTTGACGTCAACTAAAATAACATTGAGTCCCGTTTGAGCGCTGACATGAGCAATGCCGTTGCCCATAGTTCCCGCGCCGATAACGGCAATTGCGTTGATTGCCATAGTAAATATCCTCCTCTAAAAATTAAACTTTTTCTACAACGAGCGCTACGGCTTCCCCGCCGCCCAGGCAGATGCCGGCGACGCCCCATTGTTCGTTGCGGTCCGCCATTGCGTGAACCAGCGTAGTTAAAATCCTTGCGCCTGAAGCTCCTATTGGATGACCTAATGCAACTGCGCCGCCATTCACATTGACTTTCGCAGAATCGACGCCCAGCTTTTGGATGTTAACCAAACCAACAACCGAGAATGCTTCGTTGATTTCGAATAATCCGACTTCTTCCAGCGCCAACGCGCTGCCATCGGCTTTCTTCGTCTTGCCGGCCGCATTGCGGATCGCCATTTCAGGCGCGGTCGTGAACCATTCCGGTTCCTGGGCGTGAACGCCTTGCCCGTGAATCTTTGCTATTGGCTTCAAGCCTCGTTTGCCGGCTGTTTCAGCGTCCATCAGAACCAGCGCGCTCGCTCCGTCGTTGATTTTCGAAGCGTTCGCGGCGGTAATCGTACCTTCCTTCTTGAATGCCGGACGCAGAGCGGGAATTTTTTCAAAACGCGCCTTGCCGGGTTCTTCGTCGGTATCGACTACGATAGGATCGCCTTTGCGCTGCGGTATCTCGACCGGCGTTATTTCCGCCTTGAATTTACCCGCTTCGATGGCAGCCTTAGCTTTCTTGTAGCTGTCTATTGCAAATTCGTCCTGCTGTTCGCGGGCGATTTTATATTCTTCAGCGCAAACTTCGCCGCACATTCCCATGTGAATGTTGCTGTAAGGATCCCACAACCCGTCGAATATCATTCCATCGACGAGTTTTCCATCGCCCATTCGATAACCGTTTCTCGCCTTGAATAGGTAATACGGAGCGTTCGACATCGACTCCATGCCGCCCGCGACGACGATGTCCGATTCGCCTAACATAATCTGCTGCGCGCCCAGCATAACGGATTTCAGCCCGGAACCGCAGACCTTATGAATGGTCATACACGGCACGGAATATGGAACGCCGGCGAAAATCGACGCCTGACGGGCCGGCGCTTGTCCGATTCCCCCCTGCAAAACCATCCCCATTATCACTTCGCTTATCTGGTCAGGCTCAAGATCAGCCTTGCTGATCGCCGCCTTTATCGCGGTCGCTCCCAATTTGACCGCCGGAACAGCGGACAGTGAACCGCTGAAAGCCCCGATCGGCGTCCGAACCGCCGATACTATAACTACATCTCGCATTTTTCCTCCTGTTACTCTATTTGAAAAGAAATAAAAAACTAAATTCCTGGGAAAATAATAATTCCACCGGTAGGGCAGGCGTCTCCGCCTGCCTTCGCAACCTTGCAGAGTCGCACTGGCAGGCAGGGACGCCTGCCCTACCAGAGAAGTTTATTTTCATGTTCTGTGACGAAGCTCGCTTCATGAATAATTCCTGGGAAAATTACCTTCCGTTCGCAGTCATTCAACCGCAACATGCACCAGAAAATACAAAAGAGTGCCTGTCAGGTGTCCCCACCTGACAGGTTGCTATTGTTTTTAGGGCGCTTATGACGTCAGGTGAGG
>CAZWOY010000351.1:0-4616 GCA_964635255.1 uncultured bacterium | reverse complement strand
CATATTGCGTGGTGAAGCTCGCTTCATGAGCAATTATTGGGAAAATAATGTTCCATACACAGTCATTACAGCTTTCACCGGAATGACTGCCCAATCTCCCCCTTTCTATTGAAGGGGGGACTAAAGGGTGTAAGCTGTATGCCGGCCAAAAACATCCGAAACACTATTTCCGCAAACTTGATTATAATCGAAAGTTAGTTTATATTAAATATGGCATTGTCGCATTTTTACAAAATGAAATAGTTTTTTCTATATTTTTATATTCAGCCTGTCAACTTACAGGAGCCTTTTATGCATTGCCTCCGGCTGTTATTTTGTTTTACGCTGTTTTTCAGCGGCGCGGTTGTTTTTTGTCAAAATGACATTGCGAAAGGCGAGACTGTGGCGCGGAAAACAGTTTTGTTGAAATAAGGGAAATTTTCCCAAATAGCATTAAAGGACGCGGTTGAACCATTCCCGCGCAGAGGCGTGGGAACGAGTCGCAATACCGGCGCGCCCACCGCATTCCCATTCCCACTTTCTCACTTTCTTGCCTTCTAACAAAAAAATATCCTTGTAAAACAGACGGTTGCGTATTATATTATAAGTTTCAAAAAAACCGACATTCACTAAGATTTTGCACAATACTTGGAGGTCCAAATGAAAAAAGGCATTCATCCGAACTACGCTATGGCGACTATTTCGTGTGCTTGTGGAAATACATTTCAAACACGTTCAGCGGTTGGCGATATCAAGGTTGAAATTTGCAGCGAATGCCACCCGTTTTACACCGGCAAGCAAAAGCTGGTCGATACGGCGGGGCGCGTGGAGAAGTTTTACAAGAAATACAATATTCAGAAGCCAAAAGAAACGAAGTAACCATTTTAGTCTTCTCGCGCAGGGCTTGTTGGCTTTCACGATCTCTGCGCGCAGTTTTTCTGTTTAAACCTTAGCTCCACACTTTCAGAACTCTTTCATTTTTCGCCTTTTCGCTGTTTCTTTCCACAGCGCGTTTAGTTAAATTTATTCTTTACATTTTTAATCACTGCCTTTAGCGGTGAATTTTTTCAACAGGTGGTAAAATGCAAGATCGAATCTTTCTTTCTTTTACGCGCTTTTTTGCTGTCTTATTAACGATCGCGATTTTCGCATTCGGACAAAGCGCTCTCATCGCTGAGGAACAGCCGGGATTTTTCCGGTATCCCCACACTAACGGCGAATGGGTCGTTTTTACATCTGAAGGCGACCTCTGGCGCGCGCCGATTTCCGGCGGGACGGCGATTCGCCTGACAACGCACGAAGGCGAGGAGCGCTATCCATTTATCTCGCCCGACGGCGCTGCTATCGCTTTCAGCGGGCAGGACGACGGGCAGGACGATATCTATGTTATGCCCCTCATGGGCGGCGAACCGAAACGGTTGACGTTTCACCCGGGAGGCGACCAGGTTGTCGGCTGGCTGGACGACGATCAAATCCTCTTCCGTTCCCGGCGCGAAATACCGTTCCGCGGATATCGAATATACACCGTCTCAAAGGAAGGCGGTTTTCCCGATGTAATTCCGTTGACCAAAGCGGCGTTGATTAGTTTTGAGCCGGGGGGCTCGAGAATCGCTTTCAACCGCTATTCGCGCGAATTCCGCAACTGGAAGCGCTATAAAGGCGGCTGGGCGCAGGACGTCTGGGTCGGCGACCTCGAAAAGGACGAATTTCTGAACATTGTCGATAACGCCCCAACCAACGACTGGGACGGCACCGACGCTTTCCCGATGTGGCATACGGACGGCAGGATTTATTTCATCAGCGACCGCGACGGCAGGCTGAACGTTCATTCGATGCGGCCCGACGGCTCCGATCTGAAACAACATACATTTCATGATAAATTCGACGTCCGCTGGCCCTCGATGGGCGGAGGATACATAACTTATCAGAACGGAATGGACGTCTGGGCGTTGAACCTTGAGACTTTTCAAACCGATATGATCGACATTCGACTGCCGACAGACCGCGTTCAGGCTCGCACAAAATACGCTGATCCCAAAAAATACATCAGCTACTTCGATTTGAATCACGACGGCAGCCGTTTGCTGCTCTGCTCGCGGGGGGAGTTATACACGGCTCCCACCAAGGGCGAGGGGCTCATCCGGCAGTTGACGTTCGACTCCGGCGTCCGGCAAAAGTTTCCCCATTGGACAAATGACGGCGAAAAGGTCTTTTTCTGGTCGGACGATACCGGCGAGGAACAGCTTTATTCGATTCCGGCAAAGGGCGGCGAAAAGAAGCTAATCGGCTATGATAAACGAGGATGGCACTATCCCGCACTGCCGTCGCCGGATGGCAAATGGGCGGCGTTTACGAACGAAGAGCTCGAACTGATCGTGATGGAGATCGAATCGGGAGACAAGAAATTCGTCGATATCGGCTCATGGGAGATCCGCGATTATAAATGGTCTCCCGACAGTCGCTACATCGTCTATTCACGCCCTGAAGAGAACGGCGCCAACATAATCCGCGTGTGGGACTCGAAACGCGAGAAAGTTCATTCGATCACGGACGACTATTTCAACAGCTTCTCGCCTGCGTTCGATCCCGAAGGCAAGTACCTGTATTTCCTGTCCGACAGGATATCCAATCCGTATTTGGATTGGCGTGAGATGACCTACATTTTGAATAAGCGAACGCTGCCTTTCGTGGTTATGCTGGACAAAGAAACCCTTTCCCCGTTCGCGCCCGAAGCCACGCCTAAAGACGGCGATGAGGACGAGTGGTGGAAGGATGGAAAAGGCGATAAGGACAAAAAGAAAGACCGGAAAAAAGTCGATGAAAAACCGGTTGAAGTCGAAATCGATTTCGACCGGATCGAAGAGCGAATAGCAGCGTTCCCCGTCGATCCCGGGAATTACGGCGAGCTGGATGCGGTAAAAAACAAGATTTTCTACGTCGAATGGGAAAATAAAGGCATGTTGGGACGCAGGCTGTTCGAAGACGACGAAGGCGGGATGAAGCTGCACAAGTACAACCTGAAGAAGAAAAAGCATAAACTGGTCGAGAGCGGCGTCGATGGCTATGACATTTCCGCGGACGGCGAAAAACTGTTGATCTGGAAAAATCGCCGGTTTACAGTGCAGGGGATCGATGATGGCGGATTCGGCGACTGGGGAGGCAAAGACAAGGATGATGAGAACGATAAACACGTCGATCTGTCGCAATGGGATCTCCGCGTCAACGTCAAAGATGAATGGCGGCAGATGTTCCGCGAGTCTTGGCGGCTGCAGCGAGACTTCTTCTGGACGCCTGACCTGCACAAAGTAGATTGGCAGGCGGTTTACGACAAGTACGCTCCGCTGGCGCAGCGCATCTCAACCCGCGACGAACTGAGCGACCTGATCGGCGAGATGTTTGCCGAACTTAACTGCTCCCACACCTATGTCTGGGGCGGCGATCAACGAAGCGCTAAGCGTCATTCGACCGGATTGTTAGGGGCGGACCTGAGCCGGCATGAATCGGGATACTATAGAATAGATCGCATCATCGATCCCCGTCCCTGGGATGAAGACTTGTCCAGCCCGTTGGCTGAACCGGGGATGAAAGTAAAGGAAGGCGATTATATCGTCGCTGTCAACGGCAGGTCGGTTTTGGAGACCGAAAATATCTTTCGGTTATTTCTAAATAAGGCGGATAAAATTATCAGCCTGACGGTCAGCGGCGAGCCGTCGGGTAAAGAGACGCGCGAAGTGATCGTCAAACCGATCGATCATGACTATTATCTGCGCTACTGGAACTGGATCGAAAACCGTAAAGCTTATGTCGCTGAGAAATCAGACAGAAAAATCGGCTATATTCATTTAGCCAACATGGGCGGTTTGGGACTTTCACAGTTCACCGAAGCCTATCAGCCGCAGCATCGCAAACAGGGTTTGATCCTGGACGTTCGTTACAACGGCGGCGGCTTCGTCGCTCCGATGATTCTGGCTCATTTAGGGCGGCAAATCTTCGCGGTCGGCAGACCGAGGCACGGTTCCACCTACAGAGATCCAGCCACCGCTTTCTATGGTTACATGGCGGCGGTATGCAACGGCGAAACCGGCTCGGACGGCGAGACCTTTACCGAAGGCTTCAAGCGCACCGAATTGGGACCGGTTATCGGCACGCGAACCTGGGGCGGCTGGGTCGGCATCCGCGGCGACAAACCCTTAATCGACCGCGGCGTAATAACCCAACCCGAATTCACCGGCTGGGGACTGGACGGCAAATATCTGATTGAAGGCTGGGGAACCGATCCCGATATCGAGGTTAAAGAACACCCGACGGCGGAGCTAAAAGGCAAAGACCCGCAATTGGATTTCACCATCGAGCATTTGTTGAAAAAGATCGAAGAGGAACCGATGGTTCTGCCGGAGCCGCCGGAATTCCCGGATCGCAGTGGGTTTGCGAAGTAAATATCTGACTGCAGCAGCCCGGATATGTTAATTCGGGATAGATTGGCGCTTTGGAGGCGACTCGTTCCCACGCTCCTGCGTGGGAATGCATATCGATCTCATATTGTTAAGTATGCATTCCCACGCTGGAGCGTGGGAACGAGTTAATGGTTCTGCCGGAGCCGCCGGAATTCCCGGATCGCAGTGGGTTTGCGAAGTAAA
>CAZWOY010000350.1:0-4642 GCA_964635255.1 uncultured bacterium | reverse complement strand
GCTTAGTCTGCTAAAGGCAGACTCGCAATGACACTTTTTACTGCACCTAGTAATATTAGCTTCCCATTAGTTAATTTTTAAATTATAGCATTCCAAAAACATATTATCAATACCCCGTAAATTCCGCCCGGCTGCCCTTTTTGGCGGGCTTAACCTCCAGTCTGACTTCGATTAGTTCTTTTAGCTCCGGGACATGGGAGATTATACCGACAAGTCTGCCTCCTTTTTGCAGATCGACAAGGGATTTGAACGCTAAATCCAGCGATTCCTGATCCAGGCTTCCGAAGCCTTCATCGATGAAAATCGTGTCTAAGCGAACTCCGCCGGAATAGCTTTGTACAATGTCGGACAAGCCCAGCGACAGACTCAGAGAAGCCAAAAAGCTCTCTCCGCCTGAAAGAGTGCTCACCTCGCGCTCTCTGCCTGTGTAAGAATCGAAAACTTCAATGTCAAGACCGGTCTTAGAACGCCCGTCGCGACCGCTTTGCGAACGGTAGAGCAAATACCTGCCATTGCTCATCGAGTTCAATCGGTGCGACGCTGACGCCAGGACGTCGTCCAGCCACGATCCCAGCACAAAGTTCTGGAATCGAATTTTTAATTTGTTAGGAGGATCTCCGTTTGCGACCTTAGCCATCTCACCAACTAATCCATAGCGTTTGTCGAGCGCAGATTTATCCTTACTCAACTCTTCAATATCGCATTTCCATTGTTTTTTATTCTTTAGGGCGCTTTTTAACTCGCCGCTCCGGTCGATTATATCGGAAATCTTTGTGGCAACATCAGCTAATCTATCTTCAATTTCATCGATATTGGGATATATTAAACCCTCAATTTCGCGGTTAAGTCGTTTTAGTTCGGATTTAGAAATAGACAATTGCCGGGTATAATCATCTATTTTGGCTTTTATATTCTCAATACTGGGAGTGGAATCCAACGCTTTAAAAAAATCATTTTTATCTTTAAAACCTGCATCGGATAAGCGTCGTTCGAATCTATCCTCAATTTCTTTCCTTCGTTCTATTGCAGAGTTAAAACTGTCTTGCGCATTTTTTAGATCTTGCCTGCAGGCGGCAAGCCGCTGTCCCGCTTCGCTTTGATTCTGCTGCACCGTTTCAAATGCTTTCCTCATCACATTCAATCGCGATTCATTAACTTTAATTATTTTATCAAGCTCTTGTAAATCTCTATATTCCTCCGGAATTTTCTTTTCAAAATCTTCAATCATACCCTCCAGTTTTTTAAGTTGCTCGATCAAATTCAATTGTTTTTCGCCCGCCTCTCGAGTTTTTTCAGCGTTTTGTTTCATATCAGATTTTATTTTATTTATTTGCTTTTCCATTTTTTTAATATTCTTCTGCGCATCGCCGGCTTTGTTTAAACTTACTTCGGCGTCGGCGATAATTTCCTTCCATTCTTTTGGTTTAAGTTCATATTTACCGCCCAATGCCTCTTTCAAATTTTTACTTTCGGAACGAAATTCTACTTCATTCTGTTTTTTCTGTTCCAATGATTTCCGCAATGATTCAAGTCGATTTTCAATGCTGATAATTTCACCGTCTAAGGACTCGATGTATTCATCTGATGGTATTTCATCTTTTGATCGAGCCGGATTTGGGTGATTTCTTGAACCACAAACAGGACAGGGCTGGTGTGGTTTCAATTCCTGCGCTAAAATTGACGCCTGTCCGTCAAGACGCTGCTTCTCGGCGTCGTTTTTTATTTTCTTTTTAGATTCTAATTTGGATTTTTGGGATTTATGTTCGTTTTCGTCCGCTTCAATCTTTTTAAGTAATTTTCCCAAATCCTTTTCTATCCGGTCTAAATTTTGCGAGTCTGCATAGTTCTTGTTTATTTCATCCAACTCCTTTTGGAACAAGTCAATTTTACTGCCCATGCTCTTTGCATCGTCCAATAATCGAATATATTCCTCTAATTCGATCTCTAACTTGTTTTTGGCGTCTTTCAAATCATCAAGACTTTTATCTGCTTTGGTTTTATCTTTAAGCAATTTATCAAAGGCGTCTTTCTTTTGATTATAAATCGCTACATCATCGATTTTCTTTTTCAAATCATATATTTCCTTTTCTAATCGCTCTCTGTCTTGCGTTTTATCGATTTCCGCTTGGAGCGACTTCGAGGCGTTGACTTCACGCTGCTTTGCCAATTCCAGTTTTTCCTTTGCATTCTTTAATCGATCCGTCGCTGATTCCGCTTCGGATTTTCTCTCGTTCAGAACATCCAAAAGTTCACGTATAGGCAGCGCTTTTTGAGCTTTTTGGAGTTGCAGTTGCAACAATTCTATCTCATCGTATTTTGCTTCAAGACGATCTACGGTTATTTTCGCCGCATCCCTCTCATTAAAAAGTTTAACGCTTTGTTTGGCTTTTTCAAATTCACCTTGAATATTTGACTTGGCGTCTTCCAGTTCCTCAAATTCATCCGAAAGAATTCTATATTCTGAATCCAATTGATCGATGTTTTGGGATAATTCTTCTAAATTTTCCGCTTCAGCGTTTTCAAAAATATAATTAATCCTGTCAGCAATTCGTTTTCGATTTGACTCAATCTCTTTGGCGGCATTTTTCAACGCCAGTTGGATTCGCGAATAAAACTCAGTCCGAAAAAGAATTTCTAAAATCTCCTGTCGATCGTCCGACTTGGCGAAGAGAAATTCTCTGAACTTCCCCTGCGGCAGCATAATCACTTGTCGGAACTGCCGGCTGCTGAATCCAATCCGGTCTTCGATATAACCGGTGACTTCATGCCACTTCTGTCTGTTCGGGACTTTTACCGGTTTATCATCGACTATTTCCTCAAGGCTTGCTTCTGCATTTGCTGTTGTAGTTCCCGTTCCCCGTTTTTTGGGGCGTTCCTGCTCCGGGGATCTGAAAACGCGATACGTTTTATCCCCCAGACTGAAAACGAACGAAACCTCAGTCGGCGTATCGAGACTGGCGTGATGACTTCGAATATGATTAGATTTTCGCTCGTCGCCGGAAGTTTCGCCATAGAGTGCAAAGCAGACGCCGTCGAGAATCGACGTCTTGCCGCTGCCGGTCGGTCCGTGAATTAAAAAGAAAGTTTTATCGCCGAGTTGAGAAAAATCGATAATCTGTTCGCCTGCATAAGGTCCGAAGGCTTTCATGGTTAATTTAATCGGCTTCATTTTCTAATTCCTCTCCGTGATATAATCTGTCCACTATTTGTGTGAAAATGTCCTTTTGTTCGGGTTGGAGTTCTAATCCGGCGGCCTGCCGGTAAAACGTTTCAAAAAGATCGCTGTCGGTTAATTTGCGTATGTCGATCTTGCCGTTGTCTATACTGCCGGCTTCGAGGTCGGGACGATTGATATGCAGCGCGTTCTTGAATCTTTCCCTTACCTGATCCATTGCCTGAAGTATCGGACCGCGATCTAACAAAGTCACTTCGAGATAATGGTCTTCATATCCGCTAAATTCTTTGCTGGCGAGGATTTCATCGAGGCGTCCCTCAATTCTCTTTACATCTCGTTTCGGTTTAAGCGGTATGCGCTCAATTCTGCATTTACCGGATCCGTCCATTTCCACAAAATCGATGGATTTCGTATGATCCGCCTCGGAAAAGGAATATTTCAACAAGGATCCTGAATAGCGGATATGGTCGAATTCTATCGATTGGGGGCGGTGCAGATGCCCTAACGCTGCGTAATCGAATCCTTCGAAAGCTTTGACGTCTACCAGCCCCGCCGCTCCGACCGTCAGCGGTCGCTCTGATTCACTCGCTGCGCCGCCGGAGACAAACGCATGGGCGATAATGATAGAACGGTCTCCCGAAGGAATTGATTTTCGAAAGTCTGAAGCAGCCAGACTCATCGCCTGATTGTGATCCAAAGGTTCTTCAAGATCGAATAGAGCGCCGACAGTCGCAGGTTCCGTATAGGGCGTTGGAAATAGGTGCACTTTGCCGTGTTTATCTTCTAATTCAATACTTTTGCGGCAGTTTTCAATCGAACCGCAAATAAAAAGCCCTCGCTCGGAAAGTATTTTTGAACCGAAGCCGAGTCTGTCCGGGCTGTCATGATTGCCGGCAATAATAACCGTATTTATTTTAAGATCAAGTACGATCCGGCTGAGCGTTTCATCCAAGAGTTTTATGGCGTCCGGAGGCGGTATCGCCCGGTCGTAAACATCGCCGGCAATTATTACCAAATCGGGTCGAACCTCTCTAATGGCTTCGATCAATTGATCGAGGACATAAGATTGATCCTCCGTCAGGTGCAATCCGTGGAATATTCTTCCCAGATGCCAATCAGAAGTGTGCAAAATACGCATTTTAACCAGGAATTTTGTGAATTTTGAACTTAAACATAACATACGATTGTCAGATTCTGAATAAAATAATTATATTCCGATGAACCACGTCTTGAGTAAATATTTTGTGTTAAGTTTGATTTATATGTAAAAAGCTTATTTGTACGTTAAGAGATTTTTAACTTGTCATTGGGAAAATAGAATCTTGGAATTATCACGTTGAGTGCGCGCTTCAGCGCGTACCGAGCGTCTCATGCGCGCTGAAGCGCGCACTCAATGTGACAATGCCAAGATTTTCTGGGCGTCAGGCGTCCTCGCCTGACGTCATAAGCGCCCTAAAAACAATAGCA
>CAZWOY010000349.1:0-4650 GCA_964635255.1 uncultured bacterium | reverse complement strand
TCTCGATTCTACGGGAGCGCACTGGCAGGCAGGGACGCCTGCCCTACCAGATAAGCACTGGCAGGCAGGGACGCCTGCCCTACCAGATAAGTTTATTTTCATGTTCCGAGCTGAAGCTCCCTTCATGGGCAATTACTGGAAAAACAAAGTAACTTAGAAAACATAAATTTTAAGAGCTGGCTTATGGCAACGACAGCGGATATTAAAAATGGAGTTACCATTAATCTCAATGGTCAGCTTCAGACAATTGTTGAATTTCAACATGTCAAACCCGGCAAAGGAGGAGCGTTTGTTCGAACCAAATTGAAAAACGTTCTTTCGGGAAAAGTAGTCGATCATACTTTCAGATCTGGCGAAAAAATCGAAATTGTTCGACTGGAAGATAAGGATATGCAGTACCTCTATACCGAGGATGATGCGTTTGTCTTTATGGATCAGGAGACCTTCGACCAGGTCAACGTTCCGTCGGATGTAGTGGGCGGCGCCAGCGATTTTATGAAAGAGGGCGATACGGTTTCGGTTCAGTTTCACGAACAAACGCCCCTTTCAATAACGCTGCCGTTTTTCATTAATTCGAAAGTAATTGAATGCGAACCGGCGGTTAAAGGCGATACCGTAACCAACATCACAAAAGCCGCGAAAATAGAAACCGGCGCAGAAATTCAGACGCCGTTATTCGTGGAGGAAGGCGACGTGATAAGAATCGATACTCGTACCAGAGAATATATCGAACGTGTAAGAGGTTAATTTAAGAAGTTGAAATGGAATACAACGAAATAAAAAAACTTGTTAAACTTGTTGAATCGAGTCAGATTAACGAGCTTGAGATCGAAGAGGAGAACGTAAGAGTTCGAATCTTAAAACAGGCAGATCCTCCGAAGGGAGTTTCGCGAAGTGATTTAGTCGTTCAAACAAGCGAACCGCAAATTGAGCGGCAGGACACGGTTACCTCGGCGCCTCGGCCCGCTCAGCCAAAACCTGCGACAGTTCAAGCTGAAAGTAAAAATATCTTTGAGATAAAATCTCCGATGGTCGGCACGTTCTACCGAGCTCCATCGCCGGAAGCGCCTCCTTATGTGCAGGTTGGCGACCGCATTAAACATGGTCAGGAGCTCTGCATAATCGAAGCGATGAAGTTGATGAACGAGATTGAATCTGAAACTTCAGGCAGAATAATCGAGATTGCGGTTGAAAACGCTCAACCGGTTGAATTTAATCAGTTATTATTCAAAATCGAACAGGATTAAATGTTTAAGAAAATCCTGATTGCAAACCGCGGTGAAATAGCCCTGAGAATAATCAGAGCTTGCAGAGAACTGGGGATTAGCGCCGTTGCAGTTTACAGCCAGGCTGACGCCGAAGCTTTGCATGTACGCTTCGCTGATGAGGCGGTTTGCATAGGTCCGCCTCAATCGAAATTGAGCTATTTAAAGATTCCTGCGATAATAAGCGCCGCCGAAGTTACCGGCGCCGATGCGATTCACCCCGGATACGGCTTTCTTGCGGAGAACGCCAAATTTGCCGAAATGTGCGAGGAATCGGACATACATTTTATCGGACCTTCGCCGGACACTATTTCGCGCATGGGAAACAAATCCCTCGCCCGGCAAACGATGATCGAAGCCGGCGTGCCGGTTGTTCCCGGGAGCAAAAGGACGGTGAAAGACGAGGCGGACGCCTTAATTCAGGCGAAAGAAATCGGTTTTCCCATTATGCTGAAAGCCTCCGCCGGCGGCGGCGGAAAAGGCATGAGAATTGTCAGGCAGGAAAAAGAACTGAACCGCTCTTTCACTATGGCGCGGGTGGAAGCGGAAACGGCGTTCGACGATGGATCGCTCTATATTGAAAAATATCTTGAGAATCCGAGGCATATTGAAATCCAGATCATGGGTTATAAGGATGCGACCATCCTGACATACGGCGAACGCGACTGCTCCATCCAGCGGCGCCACCAGAAACTGATTGAAGAAAGCCCTTCGCCGGCGATTACGTCAAAAATGCGGCAGGAAATATGCGATACCGCGATTAAGGGCGCTCGAGCCGTAGATTATATCGGAGCCGGAACAATCGAGTTCCTCGCTGAGGGCGATAATTTTTATTTTATGGAGATGAACACGCGCATCCAGGTCGAACATCCGGTTACTGAGTGCGTAGTACAAGTTGACTTGGTAAAAGAACAAATTTTAGCCTGCGCCGGCGAGTCTCATCCGGGAGAGGGCTCTCCCATACCGGAAGGCCATGCTATTGAATGCAGAATAAATGCGGAAAATCCGGATCGCGGCTTCATCCCTTCGCCTGGCAAAATAGAATCCTTTCACGTTCCCGGCGGGATGGGAATTAGAGTTGACACTCACGCTTATTCCGGCTATGTCATACCGCCTCATTACGATTCGCTGGTTGCGAAACTGATCGCTTATGGAAATGATCGTTCTGAAGCGTTAAGCAGGATGAACCGGGCGCTGGATGAATTTATCATTGAAGGAATTGACACTACTATTCCGCTCCATAAAAAGATTGTGAACAATCCTGATTTTATAAAGGGCGATTACAGTACAAAATTCCTTGAAGATTTTCTAAAAAGTTCCTAAATTTGGAAACAGGTTGTTGTAAACAGAATTAAACAGTTTGAGATGGCTGAAACAGTAAAACATACGATGTCGTCTATGCAGGAAGCGCTCATGAAGCGAGCTTCACCACGGAACATGAAAATAGTAGGTCGAACACTCCTGTTCGACATTTTGCCCAAGGGCAATATGTTGCCCACGGGCAGTATTTTGCCCACGGGCAGTATGTTGCCCACGGGCAGTCATTCCAGCGAAAGCTGGAATCCAGGCCGCTCTTGCGCTAACGCTGAAGGAAGATGGATTCCAGCTTTCGCTGGAATGACTGCGCATGGAACATTATTGTCATACGAATGATCAGGTTGCCGGAATACCACTCACTTCTTTGTCGAAATACCACTCACTTCTTTATCGGATTACCGCTCACTTCTTTATCGGATCGAAATTGATAAAGTCGCAGTGGTGGACAATCCAGGCTTCCGTCGAGTTTCTATGCTTGTCGCCTTCGTGGGAATGAACGGCGATGATATGCTGCACCGGCTCAGGCAGTTTCAATTCTGCAGCCAGAGCGGCGCCGGAGATGGGATGGCGCAGCATCTTGCCGGACTTTGTTACAAACCATTTTCCGTCTTCACAGCCATATTCCAGCAGCTTACCAACATCGTGCAGCAGACCGCCGGCGATAAGCAGATCGAAATCGATTTTAAAAACGGCTATTCCCGTATTGTGCATTACCTTGCCCACCGCAAGAGAGCAGTCGGTTACGTTGCGCGTATGCGCGGCTAAGGAAATATCCATCATATTCGCCGCGAGACTGAACGGAATTCTATCCAAGTCTTCTATTGACCATCCGCCGCGTTCCATGGCGATTGTCCAGCATTTTATTACTTTTTCTCTCAGTTCGCTGTCTTCAACTTCGCGCAATTTAGGAAATATTTCGTTTAGATCGGGCATAAGCTAAAGCTCCATATTTTGAATTATATTTTTCAAGTTCGCGTCCTTATCGATAACCGGATTAATCGATCCGTCCTTCGATGAAAACAGAGTGGTAACGCCGGGACCGTGTCCCGCCAGAACGCTGCAAGAATGTACGATAACGCCGATTGCTATCGCATTTTGCCGATATACTCTGCCAAAACTGTGATCCGCATCGGTAATCGCGACAAAATCGCCGAATCTCATGTCATTCAGCTTATGCTTATCGACAATTTCCTCATCGAACATTTGAATGTCGTAATCGCCCGCCTGGCAGGTTATTCTCCCCAGACCCGATCCCATGATCGCCGCCGGCAGAACGTGGGTTACCGGCACGTCGATTTTACCGGTTTTTTCATCGCCGGTTATTTCGATGTGACGGAACAGATCGGGATCAAGATTCATGACCTTGATTTTTATAAAATCGGTCATTTTCAAACCGACGCCCCAGGCCATGATTTGAATCTTATCGCCGATGACCATTTTTTCCATCTGTTCGCGCGTAAAATCGACCATGACATGAAAGACGCCGCCGTGCTTGCCGGTAACGCAGCCACGGTCGCCTTTAGCGTCGCCGCTGACGACTTTGGCTATATTGCCGATGCAGGATAATACCTGCAAAGCGCCGTTAAAATTTGAAACTCGGCTCTCATCCGAATGTTTTATGGAAACGCCGGGTTCGACGTGATCCGCCCACCAATCGACGGCATTGTCGCCGATGCGGGCGTTGTAGGTTATCCCTCCCGTCCCGGGATAAATCTCCGGTTCTCCATCCGCGGAAATTCGATAAGGTCGATTGACGTCCATCGGCGGATGTGATATCACGCCGAGAACGGATTGCATGACCAGATGGTTGCGATTTGTTTTTATCTTGTTCAATGTTTTCCTCTTTGCTTTTTCTTGAAAATAGAAACTCTGTCGGTAGGGCAGGCGTCCCCGCCTGCCCTATTAGGCATTTGGCGGGCAGAGACGCCCGCCCTACCGGGCATTTGGCGGGCAGGAATGACTGCGCTTGGACAGCATGTCGAACAAGAGTGTTCGACCTAATATTACTACTACGTGCATAAAATAGTTGCCATCTCCAGGAATCTGATGGAATGCGGATATTAATCAA
>CAZWOY010000348.1:0-4677 GCA_964635255.1 uncultured bacterium | reverse complement strand
AGGCGTCCCTGCCTGCCACTGCGCGCCCGTCTAATCGAGAAGGCAGGCAGAGACGCCTGCCCTACCGGTAGAATTTTTAATTTTCCCAGTAATGCGAACAATAATGTTCGTCAATAGCCATAGTGGTCTGAATACTCATATTCACATTTGCCATCCCCTGTCGAACAGGAGTGTTCAACCTACTATCTTAACCTCGAATATTCCCGCGGATCGAACGCCTGCCGCACCGCTTCACCGATGAATACGACCATCAGGAGCGTTAAAAACATCGCGCCGAATGGGAACAGCACCAGCCACCATTTAAAAATGTTCGCCATGCCCTGGTTCACAAGCTCGCCCCACGACGGAGTCGGCGGCGGGAGACCGAATCCGAGGAAGTCGAGACTGACCAGCGAGCCGATTCCATGTATTACCGCAAATGGCGCGAAGGTAATGATCGGCACTAAGGCGTTGGGCAGAATATGCTTAAACACAACTTTCACGTCCGTAGCGCCCATCGCTATCGCAGCGTGAACATAATCCTTCGCCTTTTCACGATAAAATTCGCCCCGCATGTAATAAGTCATGCCCACCCAACTCGTTAGCAGCAGCAAGAAAACCAGAATTATGAAATTGGGGCGCAGGATCGAGCTCAGGATAATGACCATGTACAGCATCGGCACCGACGACCACATCTCGATGAAACGCTGCATTATTATATCGTATTTGCCGCCGAAGTAGCCTAACGAAGCTCCGACCGAAACGCCGACTATATAGGATATCGTCACCAATATCAGCGAGAAGGACAGCGAAATGTTAAATCCGTAGGCTAATCGTACAAAGACGTCCCGGCCTCTGTCGTCAGTGCCTAGCCAATGCCGGAAAGAGGGCGCATTGGGCGGATCGCCGCTTTTATCGGTGAAACTCTCAAAAGGACCATAAGGATAAGGCGGCATTAAGACCCAGTTTCCCTCGTCCGCTTTTTCAAACTGCTCTTTTAAAGTCCTGTAGCGAGCCTCGCCATAGATTTCCTGTCCGAAAAACTTGCCGGTATAATGCTTAAACAACGGTAAATATGTTTTTCCTTCGTAGTGAACGAGCAACGCCTTGTTGTTCATTAGAAACGGACAGAAAAATGAAATTATATATAGTGTGACGATCAAGAGGAAACTGTAGTAACCGCGCTTGATCGATTTGAATTTTCGAATCCTCTTTTTAAACAGGGATTCAGACTCGTAAGCTTTCAACTGTTTTTTCTCTTTAGCCATCTGCGCTCCCTATTTAAACCTGATTCGCGGATCGATGGTCGCATAAGCGACGTCGGAAACAATGTTCGCGATGAGCCGTATTATCGTGCCTATAACCATAAAGCCCAGCGCCACCGGATAGTCGCGGTGGATAATCGCCTTATATCCAAGAAGCCCCATTCCATCGATATTAAATGTTCGTTCGATTAAATAGGAACCTGCGAGGAATAAGCCAATTAGATAACCGATGTTGGTTGCCAGCGGAATGAGTGAATTGCGCATTGCGTGCACAAAAATCACCCGTCTTTGGCGCAAGCCCTTGGCAAACGCGGTGCGGACATAATCCTGTCCCAGGTTTTCCATCAATGAATTTTTCATCAGTACGGTCATCGTAGCAAAGGAGGCGATCGTCCAGGCGATAATCGGTAAGATGGTATGATAAATCTGATCCCAAACCTTCGCGAAAAAGGTCAGTTCTTCCCAATTTTCACTCCTGAACTCGCCCAATGGAAAGACGTCCCAGAAACTACCGCCGCCTAACAATACCAGCAATACGGCTCCCAAAGCCCAGCCCGGCGTCGAGTAGCCGATAAACACCAGCACGCTCGATAGAGCGTCGAATCTCGATCCGTGTTTGAGAGCTTTGGCTACGCCCAACGGAATGCAAACCGAATAGCTTAGTATAAAACCGATTAAACCGAAATACGCGGATATGTGTATTCGCTGCAATATAGTGTCCAATACAGGTTCGGCGTACATGTAAGACCTGCCGAGATCGAGTTGGAGGACGTTTCCTATCCAAGTGAAGTATCTTACCAATAAGGGCTTATCCATCCCATAATATCGCTTCATTTCGTCCATAGCTTCCTGGGGAAGGTCCATTCCCCAATCGCCGCCTCCGCCACCGCCACCGCCGCCGACGTCCTGAGTGGCGCCAAACTGGCCGACGCCGCCAGATGTAGCAAGACCGGCGCGGAGTTTCATTATCTCCTGTTCAAACGGTCCTCCCGGAACAACCTGAAGAACCATGAAATAGATAATCGTGATCCCGAAAAATGTCGGGATCATCAAGAGTATTCTCCGAATGAAATAGTTTGTTAAGCCGCCCATGAATTTCCTCTAAAGAGTGAGCAAGTTAGAAAGTGAGAAAGTGAGAAAGAAGAAAAACAATTCATGGGCGAACCGTCTTTCTTACTTTCTTGCCTTTTCACTTTCTTGCTTACTTGGAATTAATTAAATACCCTCGACGTTGTATTTTCGACCGTGCTTTTTGTTGTATTCGATCCAGTAAGTCACTTCAGTATCGCCTACTTCCAACTGCATACCGCCGTCTTTCTTCGCAGCTTCCAATTTTTTCTTCTTTTCCGGATCGATCCACCAGTAGCTTATGATCGAAGCCCAATCGCCGGTTCTTGATAAATAAAAATCCGGATGTCCGAATTTATTCCAATAGAGAATCCTGTGGAACGGCGCATACCATGCTAATGCGTAAGGTTGAATTTCCATAAGAATGCCATCGATCTCACGGACCATTTCAACGCGCTTATCGAAATCGAACTCGACGTCGTAAGCTCGGCAAATCTCGTCGATCCTGTCGTTCTTAACGCCGGCTAAGTTGTTAGTATTGTCGGGATCAGCCGTCCATGAAGACCATGAATTTTCAGGATTGGGAAAGAACAGTCCGCCCCAGCTCTGGAAGTGTATCTTGAACTTGCGTTCGTTTACCATTTTAAACATGGTGGGACCGGTTGAGAATTTTAATTCCAGCTTGATGCCTACTCGCGACAAATCTTCCTGGAATACGGTAAATATCCGTTCGCTCGACTTATCGATCATCATTTCGAATTGCAGCGTCTCGCCATTTTCATTCACAAGCCAGCCTTCGTTGTTGCGTTTTTTCCACCCGCACTCTTGCAATAATTGAATGGCTTTGTCCTGATCGAATCTGTATTTGGGATTGTTGGGATTTTCGTAAATGCCGCCCGGATAGTAGCTGTCGAGCATGAGATATTCATTGTAGAAAAGCTGGTCGATCAGTTTTTCACGGTTGAACAAATGAACGAACGCCTGGCGCATCCTTAGATCGTCGAATGGTTTTTCACGCATGTTGAATACCAGACCGCTGACGCCTTGAGGTTCGTCGTTATAAATCTTGCGTTTTTGAACCAATCCGCGTTTTACATTTTCGAAGTCGCATTCCTCAACCCACCATTGAGCTCTGCCGACCTGATAGAAATCGAGTTCGCCGGCTTTGAACTTTTCAAACATCAGCCTTATATCCTCGACCACCAAAAATTTCAGTTTGTCGAAGTTGAGAGCGCCCTTGCCTTTCGGATTATCCTTGTCCCAATAATCGTCGCGTTTTTTCATTGTCAAGGATCTGCCTTTCTTAACATCGTCGAGAACGTAGGAACCTGAACCGGGAGGGAATTTAAACTGATAGGCTCGCATGTACTGCTTGCCGTCGATATTGCCGATGTATTTCGCCGGCATAATATCCATACCGCCGAAATAAATGAAGAATCGCCAATTGAGCTCCTTACAGCGAACTTTGACGATATACGGGCTTTCAGCCACAGGTTCTTCGAACTTGCCATACAGTACGTTGCTGTAAGGCGCTAAAATGCCGGGATCGACGCGCAGTTTCCAGCTTGCGACTACGTCTTCGGCTGTAACCCGGCTGCCGTCCGAAAAACGAGCCTCGGGATTGATTCTGAATCTGAACGTCATTTTATCGTCAGAAATCTGCCAATGCGTAGCCAGTCCCGGTGTGATAGCCATCGTTTCAGGATGTATGCCGGTAAGGCTTTCATAGACTAAACTCTGCACCCGATAAAGAAACTCGCTGTTCGAGTCCTTGCCGACGATTCTCAGAGTGGATGGGAAGGTGTAAATTCCCATGGTAAATGTTCCGCCCGGAATAGCGTTGGGATCGGCGGTCGGTTCATAATCGAAATTGCTCGACCAGCCTTCGCCGGTAAATCCTTCGCCGCCCTGTTCAGCCGAAACATCGGGAAGCGCGCCCGGCGGCGTTTCCTCAAAGATTACTTCGGCGCTTACTTCATCTTCCGACATTCTTTTACTCTCACCGCCGCATCCGTTAAACACTAATGCAAATGCAAATAAGATCGACAGTAACCCCCAAAAGGCGGATCGCTTAAAATCCATTGCCCCTCCTGTATAATCGTTCAATTAAATAGACAAATACAAATAACCTATTAAGTTATATAACTCAGGTGGATGTTTCAAGCTTATTTCTGAATTCAAGTAAAGCGTTAAGAATAAATGTGATGTTTTTTAAAGGTTCCGTTAATGCGATTCGTTTTCGTGAATTCGGGGAATCTGCCCTTGAGTGCGCGCTTCAGCGCGCACTTGGCGGTCGATATCAAGGATATTATTACTGAGTGCAGAAAATTGCGTCATTGCGAGTCTGCCTTTAGCAGACTAAGCA
>CAZWOY010000347.1:0-4689 GCA_964635255.1 uncultured bacterium | reverse complement strand
CAATGCGTCCGTGCAAGGTTGCGAAGGCAGGCAGGGACGCCTGCCCTACTGGTAGAATTTTTTATTTTCCCAGTAATTATTCATACTGCGCGGCGCCGGGGAACGGCTGCATTTGGAGTAACTTCTTTCGATTTACCCGCTTCCAAATGTGAAAAGTTTTAAAAACAATGAAAAAAAATGAATAAAATACTCGAAAAAATCGATTTTCCTGCAATGCAGGATAAGCTTATCGAATGGATTCTCAACAACGGTTTGAAAGTGATTCTTATATTTATCGCTGCACTTATTGCAACGAAAATAATTCA
The DNA here is from genome assembly GCA_964635255.1 of uncultured bacterium. Lineage (GTDB taxonomy): Bacteria > Electryoneota > AABM5-125-24 > Hatepunaeales > Hatepunaeaceae > CAZWOY01. The sequence continues at coordinate 4,384 of CAZWOY010000347.1, read as the reverse complement.
CTTTATAGTCAATCGAAGTTTCCGTTATTACAAATCGCGACGAAAGGAAGAAGAATCGCTCAAACGAGTAGAAACGCTGAACGCTCTCACCGAGCATATAGTAGGCTTAGCTATATTTTTATTAGCGATTATGCTGGCGCTGCCGGAGTTCGGAATTGAAATCGGACCTATTATCGCCGCTGCCGGTATTGTTGGTCTCGCTGTCGGTTTCGGCGCTCAAAGTCTCGTAAAAGACATCATCAGCGGATTCTTTATTCTGCTTGAAGACCAAATCCGGGTCGGCGATGTAGTGCTGATAGCCGGCAAAGGCGGCGTCGTTGAGAAAATCAATCTCAGAACGGTTGTCATTCGCGATTTAGCCGGCAACGTTCATTATGTACCCAGTGGAACGATCGACGTCGTTACCAATATGACAAAAGACTATTCGCGCTACGTTTTCGAGATCGGCGCAGCTTACCGCGAGGACGTCGATGAAGTCATCGAAGTCATGCAGCAGGTCGATGCAGAAATGCGCGAGGATCAGGAATTTGGACCGGACATACTCGAACCGATGGAGATCTTGGGCTTGGATAAATTCGGCGATTCCTCCATAGTCATCAAAGCCCGCACCACAACCAAACCGATCAAGCAATGGCGAACCGCCCGCGAATACAACCGCCGCCTGAAAAAAGCTTTCGACGCCAAAGACATCGAGATCCCGTTCCCGCACGTAACGCTTTATATGGGACAGGATAAGGACGGTTCGGCGCCGCCGATGAATGTTGCGAAGGTGGATAAGGAATTGCCCAAGTCCTAAAAGCAGCCCCGATTTTGCGAATCCGGGATATCTATCTTTGAGTGCGCGCTTCAGCGCGGAACGTGAACATAGTAGGTCGAACACTCTTGTTCGACATTTTGCCCAAAGGCAGTATTTTGCCCACGGGCAGTCATTCCAGCGAAAGCTGGAATGACTGCTGGTTCTGGCGCTATCGTCGAAGGAAGATGGATTCCAGCTTTCGCTGGAATGACTGCGTACGGAACGTTATTTTCCCAGAAATTGCTCATGAAGCAAGCTTCGCCACGGAACATGAAAATCGCTGGCATAATAACATTGAGTGCGCCAAGATTCTATTTTCCCTGAATTAATTTCAGATGGCTTGAAGCGCTCTCGTCTGCAGGCTCGCTCAACATCTCATTTAATTGAAAACATAAAATAAAATAACCTCACCGGCGTATTGCATTCTTAAAGCCTCTATATTATACTCTACGGTATGATAAAAGCGACGGCAAGACACTTAACCATTGGATTAATTTCCGGACTATGTCTTACGGCGGGCGCGGATCCGCTCCCCCGCGTGTTTAACCCCGTCAGCTCCTACTCAGCCGGGATGGGTTTCTGCGGTGTGGCGATTCCGATGAATCCCGCTACGATTTTCTGGAATCCGGGGGGACTCGGGATAATGGAAAAACTATCGGTAGATTTTACGGTCGCGACGCCCAGCGTGGATTTCCCCGGAAACTGGTCGATGGCGATGGCTAACAGCTCGTCTGCAGCCGGCGGCAGATACGGACTCGGAATTACAAGACGAAGCGTCGAATGGAACGATGAATACAACCTGACCTCTTTCAGCGTCGTTATGCCCTTTTCTTACGGATTTCTCTCCGGCAGTTTGCCGATGGGCGTATCGCTGAAACTGATCGGGGAAGAATTTCAGCATGTTCAAACAAACCGGGAGGATGGCTGGCATTACGGAACGGCTGTGGATATCGGAGGATTATGGGTTTTCGGAAGCGGCGTAAAAGTTGGCTATGCAAGGCACAATATCATCGGCGGCAACCTCAGCGATTTCGAGAGCGAGACCTGGTTTGGCGCTTCATGGAATTCCGCAGACGATAAATTGACCTTCACGGTCCAATCGCGCTTTGACAAGCCCTTGGACTGGAGTTATTTAAGAAACGGGATGAGCTTCGGCGTAAATTATGATTTTGGCGGAGTCGGAAACATTTTCCAGAAACAGGAAAGGAACTGCGAATTAAGGGGCGGCTATAAAATCGAAGGCGAAAAGGCATGGTTTACCGCCGGATTTGCCTATATTCGATTGGATGACAACTGGCAGATGGGCTGGGCGGGTTGTTTCAACAAAAACGACTGGAAAGATCAGGCGCATTTCCTGAACATGGGCTATTCGATAGATTTTTCAAAACCGCCCTCGTCAAAGTCGGGAATTTGGTTGCGTTAAGTCTATTTCACCATTAGCTTTCGATAATGCGGATTTACGCAATATACAAAGACATGCAGATTTATCAGATTGTCAGACGATGAAGAGAGCTTGCAGACGTGGGCGTCTGCAAGCAAATGGCATGGGCGTCTGCAAGCAAATGGCATGGGCGTCTGTAAGTTCTTTTAAAGCGTTTTCGCACAGTCTTTAAATCGAAATTTAACGAGTGTTTAATGAACATACCTAAAAAAAACATAACGGTTGGCGGCGAGGTTTTTGAAATTCCCGATTTCGCGCGCATTTTTGGCGGCGGGATCTGGGGAATTGTAATTGTCATTGTCGCTGTCTGGCTGCTGAGCGGTTTTTATATCGTGGAAGCCGATCAGCAGGGCGTTGTAAGGCGTTTTGGCGCCTTTACCCGGATCACGTCTCCCGGCATCCATTGGCATATTCCATTTCCGGTCGAGAAGGTCGATAAACCGCGCGTTATGCAGGTCAAACGCGCCGAGATCGGATTCAGAACGATCGACGTCGGTCCGCCGGCAAGATATGCGGATAAACCGCAGGAATCATTGATGCTGACCGGAAATCTGAATATCGTCGATTGCGATATCATTATTCAGTATCGCATCATCGACGCTGAAAAATACCTTTTTAAAGTTACCGACCTGCAAAATACTGTCCGGTTCACTGCAGAAGCAGCGCTTAGACAGGTGATAGGAAAGCATGAAATCGACGAAGCGTTAACTACCGGAAAAGCGGCGATTCAGGAAGAAACTCAAATACAGCTTCAGGAAATATTGGACAATTACGAATCCGGGTTGATGGTCGTGGCGGTGCAACTCCAAGACGTACATCCTCCTGATGCGGTAATTGACGCCTTCAAAGACGTCGCTTCGGCGAGAGAAGACCAAAATCGGCTGATAAACCAGGCCCAGGGTTATTTCAACGACTTAATCCCACGGACGCGTGGAGAAGCGGCGCAGCATGTGAAAGAAGCTGAAGCCTGGGCTGCGGAAAGAGTCACAAAAGCGGAAGGCGATGCGGAAAACTTTACGCGAATTTTATCCGAATACCGAAAAGCGAAAAATGTGACAAGAAAAAGACTTTTGCTCGAGACTATGGAAGAAATACTTCCCGGGGTTAAGAAGTATATCCTGAAGGGCGATAAAAACAGTAATCTGATGAACGTTCTGGGAATGCCCGGACTGGGAAAGAGCGAAGGAGGCAATAGATAATGGGTGGAAGTGCAAGAATATTGCTTATTATTGTCATTGCCCTGATTTTGCTCAGGCTGGCAACCTATACCGTCGATGAAATCAATCAAGCCGTTGTGCTGCAACTTGGCAAGCCGGTTCGGACAGTTACGGAACCCGGATTGCATTTCAAAATTCCCTGGCCTATTCAAACCGTAGCGATTTTTGAGAAGCGCATTCTCGGCTATGATTCTGCTCCTACAGAGATATTAACCAAGGACAAGAAAAACCTGCGCTTGGACAACTACGCCAAATGGCGGATAATCGATCCGCTGAAATTCCTGGTGACGGTTCACGATTATAACGGCGCGCAGGCTCGCCTCGATGACATCGTCTATTCCGAACTTCGTGAAGCGCTTGGATTGCACGACCTTGAAGAGATCGTTACTACGGATCGCGAAAAACTGATGCAGATGGTAACCTCGGCGTCGGACAGCGCTGCGCGGGATTACGGGATCGAGGTTGTGGACGTAAGGATCAAACGAGCGGATTTGCCGGAACAGAACGAACGTTCCGTATTTGATCGAATGCGAGCGGAAAGGAAACGTATCGCGAATCGCTACAGATCCGAAGGCGAGGAGGAAGCGCTGAAAATAAGGGCGGTTACGGACAGTTTGAAAGTCGTAATCATGGCGGACGCCTACAAAGAAGCTCAGATCATTCGAGGCAATGCGGATGCGGATGCGATTGAGATTTATGCCGGAGCCTTTAACCGTGACCCGGATTTCTATGAATTCTACCGGACGCTCGAAGCGTACAAGCAAATCATCGACTCGAATACCGTGATCGTGCTTCCGCCGGATACGGAACTTCTTAAATATTTGAAGTGACGTTTTAGCGCTCAAGTTGTAAAATTCACAGATTCTTTTAGTTATAGTAGGGCAGGCGTCTCTGCCTGCCATCTTACTGTGCTAAAACCGGCAGGCAGAG
>CAZWOY010000346.1:3946-4724 GCA_964635255.1 uncultured bacterium | reverse complement strand
AAGTTGTATTCTTAAAACGAACTCTTAAGCCTGCTCTTTCATTTTTTCTTAACCTGATAAACCAGTAACAAAAAAACTCGGTAGGGCAGGCGTCTCTGCCAGCCGGTTTTTAAGAATAGTTAAGACGGCAGGCAGGGACGCCTGCCCTACTGCTTTGTGCATTAAATAGCGCGCATCCGCCTGGCGCGCATGAACCGTAACTCGTTGCCGCGCTGGAGCGAGGCAACGAGTTTGAAACTTGACTTAAAGGGAAAAAATAGGTAAATTGTTGTTTTTTGACGCTAAGTATTCTGTGATTGGAGTTTAATTCGAGTAGCAATAATTTAAAGCCGGCAAAATCTTCGAATTCGGATTTTGGAGATATTTGGAGATTTCTCGGTTCGATGAAATTCGCAATCTGGATTTTGGTTGCGTTAGCGTTCTTTGCATTATTAGCGCTTTTAACCAGCGAATTGCTTCCGCCCGGCGCGCGTGAATTCAAAGTTGTAAAATTTTTCGATCTCTTCGATCCTTTCCGGTCCTGGTGGTTCCGGGGATTATTGGGCGTCCTTGCGATAAGTCTTTTTGCCTGCATAATCAATCGTGGCCCAAATATGATTCGCCAGGCGTTTAAAACGACTTATCATGAAAGTGAAAACCAGTATCCGGTTTCTGATCATGCGATTCAAGCCGCCAGCGGCGCTGGCGAAGATGCGATAGCGGAGTTTTACAAAAAATTGGGCTTTCCATGGAAGTCCCAATCGATTGACAATAAAACCGCCTTTGCCGGATCCAAAGG
>CAZWOY010000346.1:0-3936 GCA_964635255.1 uncultured bacterium | reverse complement strand
ACATACCGGTATGTTTTTACTGATAATAGGCGGACTTATTTCCGGCATTAGCGGACACTTTCACCGAGTAACGGGCGGAGCCGGGGACGTCATTGAGGATCCAAACTGGGATTTCGAAATTAGAATTAACGATTTTCGGATAATTTATTATCCGATTTCGATAAATCAATGGATCGAAACCAGTGACGGTTTCAGAGGCAAGGTCGAAAAAATTAAGGGCGATTCGGCGCTAATCGGCTTTCATTCGCATTCAGGCAATAATATGAACCGGTGGCATTCCATCGATTCCTTGCGAAATGACTTCCTGATTGTGAAAAACGGAAGACAGACGCCTTATCAGGGCAATATTAAAAGCTATGTTACCGATGCTACGGTTATGGTCGATGGCGCTCCGGTTAAGGACCGACAAATCGAAGTCAATCATCCCCTGCGGTTCGGAGGCTATCGATTTTATCAGAGCAGTTTCGATTTAAGAAGCGCGGCGCCGAACGTAGATAGCGTAGTCGTTTCATGCGTAAAAGAAGGCGCGCCCGATACCGTTGTGACCTTAAAAACCGAAAGCGACAGTTTGATACGGCTGAACGAGGAAATATCGATTAAAGCCGGAAATTTTTATCCGGATTTTAAATTAGACCAGGATATGAAACCTTTCTCGGCGTCGGGTCAATTAAACAATCCCGCCTTAAGATTGATTGTATTTCGGTCGGGCGAGGAATTGGGAAAGCAATGGGTATTCCCGCGCGACTTTGGAATGGGAATGGATTTAAGCGATTTTAAATTCAAACTGTTAGATATAAAAGGCGTTAAATCCGGACCAAACAGATATGTTACGATTTTAGACGTTTATAAAAACAAAGGAACCTGGTTGATTTGGATTGGTTTCGCGGTTATGAGTTTAGGATTGACTTTCGCTTATCTTTTTAATTATAAAGTCGTCCGGTGCCTTTTAATTCGTGAAGAAAAGCGCGACAGGCTATTATTTTCGAGCAAAACTGCAAAAAAAGATCTATTTTTTAAAGATAAATTTAATGATGTTCTGGATTCCTTGAAAAAATCCGATTTTGTTTGTTAAATTCGCATTAAAAATTTACTATATTTTAAGAAAGTACAAAAAGAGAGGCGGATGACGAAGATCTGCTTTAAAAATGCCTCACTTAAGATTTATTTACAGGAGATTCAAATGAAAGTTTGGACGACGATTTTACTGGCAGGGCTGTTGCTGCTGACGGCTGCGCCAGGTTTTACGCATGAAACATCGAGAATCAGCGGCGTTCCCGTCGAATTGGGCTACGATAACGGCGTTCCCGACCGAGACGATCCCTTCGACGACTGGATTTTCTATGACAACGACCAGCCGACTACGCTGAATACCGCCGAAAACTACTGGTCGAAGGTTATTTTCACGCCGTTGCAGCGTTTCGAACTTCAAGCTGTGCGTTTGACCGCCTTAAACCAAGCGCCGAATAACGACGATCACATGCTTGTCAGGGTTTACAGTCTTGGAGACGGCAACGATTTGGATGAAATGTTGTGGGAACATGAAATTGAGCAAGTCAACGAATGGGGACAGGATGCGGCTCATTATATCGAAATCCCGGAAGACGACCGTCCGATATTCGAAGAAAACGAAAATTTCACGATCATGTATAATTCCCCGGGCGGAGCTTACAATCCGAACGACATGCAGGATGGCGACGGCTGGTGGAACATTTTCGACGGCGCCACCGAAGTAAACCGCAGCTATATCAACGGAGTGAGAAATCATGGCGATGACCCCTCCGATGACCATGGCGACTGGGGAAGAGCCCTTGCCGGCGACTTGTTGATTCGCGCTAACGGCGAATATCTGGTCGATTTTGTCGATCTCGAAGCTTTAGCGTTGTACAACTTAGACGGGGATGACGAAGAAAATGGCCGCTGGCTCGCCGAACAAGGCTCGGAAACCACTTTTAAACTTGATATCGCCAACAGCGGCGGAGACGTTGACGTCGCGGTCGTAATTTTACAGGTTGAAGATTTGGAAGGAAACGACGTTTGGGACAATCAGGTTATGGTCGAAGATATCGGCGGAGGCGACACGATAACAGTGGACGCCGATGAAGCCTGGCCTACGCCGGAACAAGTCGGTCCGTACAAAGTTTGGGCGTTAATCGAAGTCGAAGATGACGCGAATTTCGACAACAACCAAATAGGTCTCGATCAATTCGTTTACGATCGCGAATTTGATTTCGAGGGTGATGATCTGTGGTTAACTTACACAGACGGAACGATGGAATCCTTTACCAACTTCCAGGAAGGATCAGGCTGGGCGGTTGCATTTTTCCATCCCGGCCATGGAGATCCTTTGGAATTCGGAAAATTCCGCGCGATGGTTTACGATGAAGAAGCGGGAATCGAATGCGGCTACAACGTAATGACCTACGATCCAATGGAAAATCCTCCCTTAACCGTTTACTGGGAAGGAACCGCTGAGACCACCGGCGAAGGCGTCGAGGCGGGAGACGGCGTTTATGAATGGCTTGAGCCTGAAGTCGCATTTGAAGACGACCTTCCACCGGTAATAAGACCGGGACAGGCTTTTATCGTAACTTACTTCTTTGCGGAAGGCGCGCCTTTCCCTTCTGACAATAACGCTCCCTTTGCCGGCACAAACGAATCCATGCCGCGCGCCATGTGGCAAACCAGCCAGCAGCAGGGCAATCAGGTTTGGTTCCCTACAAGCAGCGGCGATTTTCCGATTGAAGTCGAACTCCTTCCTTCAGACCGTCCCGAAGAGGGTCCGCACCTTAGAATCGAACCGAATCCAATGGACTTCGGCTATAATCTCGAGCTTGGGCAGGAACATGTAATCGAAGCGAACTTTATCAACTTCGGCGACGAAGACGTCGAAGTTTCCGCGCTTCGCATCGCCCAGAGCGCTGCGGATTTTGTAACTGTGGATCCCCAAAGAGATTTCACGGTAGCCGCTCAAGAAACCCTGATCGTTACGGCAACCTTCAGCGCTGAAGTCGATACGATGCTGGACCGTGCAATTCTTGTCCAGAGCAATGCCGCAGAGAATCCGATAGTCTGGAACTTCCATGCTTCGACCTATCCTCCGCCCGCATTGATCCGCGTTGAACCGGAAGAACTCGAATTCGGATATGATCTTGCGTTGGGCGAAGAACATCAGGAAATGGGCTACATTTACAATGACGGCGAAACAAACCTGGTTGTTTCCAACATCGAAATTCCGGTCGAATTTGCCGACTATTTCTCGATAGATACACAGGGCGAATTCAGCATTGAGCCGCACGATTCACAAATGGTTTCGGTTACGTTCCAAACCGATCATGACGTAATGATCAATACTTTCTTCACCATTGAAAGCAACTCGGCTCAAGAGCCCGAATATGAATGGATCGTTCAGGCTTCGACTGGAGACGGCGTCAGGACGAACCCGAGCACGGGACTGCCGCAAGCCTTTGAAATGTCACAGAATCATCCGAATCCGTTCAACCCGACCACAACTATCGATTTCGCGCTCCCGGCGGCAAGCGAAATCGAATTCGGCGTGTTCGATATGAGCGGTCGCAAGGTTCACGACGTGCACCACAGCAATCTCCCCGCAGGCTTCCACAGCATCGATTTCGACGCTAATGGACTGCCCGCCGGCGTGTATGTTTACAGACTGATTGCCGGTGATTTCGTCAGCACGAAGAAAATGGTTCTGATGCGGTAAGGATTAACCACAGAGGCGCAGAGAACTCAGAGAGTTTCTGTGTCCGGTTATTTTGGGCGTCAACTTTAACAGGTTGACGCCTTTTTTTATGATTGATATCCGGCAGCGGGTTTACTTTTTGGATTCATGACGATTCTATTTTCCCGATATTTGCTCATGAAGCGCGCTTCGCCACGGGACATGAAAATAAACTTCTCTGGTAGGGCAGGCGTCCC
>CAZWOY010000345.1:0-4729 GCA_964635255.1 uncultured bacterium | reverse complement strand
TGAAACGAGTCGAAAAACGTTTTAAACAGACGGTTTTGTGAAGAAAAACAACACAATCGATTATAACATTTACCACTATTTGGAAACCATTTCCAAACGGGGCGTTGACAGCGAAATAGCTTTATATGCGCCTTTATCGCAATATATAATCAAGGGCGTTCTTGGATATGATCCTGCCCGTGAAATATCAATTAACAAACGCGAAGCAGAAGGCGTTCCCGACGTCCAGATTATCTCGCCCTTCGACCGCAAACATTGGAGGCTGCAAAAACGAAAATGGCTGTTATCGAAGAAAATATAGACGAGATCGTCGCGAAATGCTGCGGTTTAACCGCCCGGCAGCATGAGACTGTGAAGCAGCGCTGCGAAGAATTTCCGCTGAGCGTTACCGTCGGTTCGCCAAGATATGTCTGGAGCGAAGACCGGAAGTTTCAGGCTCAGCGTTATTACGAAGACAAAGCGAGGTTCGGTTAAAAATTATCCCGTTCCGGCCGGTTCCAAATAAACCTTGTCAGTCCACTCGGCGAACCGATCCACAGCGTATCGGCTTCCATTTTTAGATCCCAGATTCGATTTGGAATTCCCTTGTCTTCGGAATAATGAATCCAACTGTTTTTTTCATAGCGCACAGTGAACAATCCTCTATCGGTTCCTATCCACAGCAGGCTGTCGTTGGCTTCCATCGCATAAGGCAAAGCGTTCTCGAGGAACACGTCGCTCAGATAGCTTTTCCATTCTCCGGTTTCGCGGTTCAGTTCGCTGGCGCCGCGCCGGCCTCCAACCCATAGCCGGCTGTCGTTATGAGCTAACGAAATGGCTCCCCCATAGCCCGTCGCCGGTTCATTTTCGCCGATAGACATAAATGTATCCGGCGTCCATTTGAAACATCCGGGAAGTCCGGCTATCCACAACGTGTCTTTATCCGAAGCCAAATCTTTGATATTATGCATTTTCTTTTGGACTGCTTCGCTCACGGCGAAAAACTTCCCATTTTCGAGATTCATCCTGCTCAACCCATATTCGCCGCCGATCCAAAGGTAGCCTTTCGCAGTTTCGAGCGCCGTTAAGTCTTCCCCGTCCTGTCCATCGAACCGGTCGATTGTCTTCCAGTCGTTTTTCAAAATATCAAATTTTAAAAGACCGTTTAACGAAGCGAAATATCCAAAGCCTCCGTGAATTAAAATATCCCTTATCCGGCTGCCGTCCATGCCGAAAATCCAGTCGGAATCGAACTTATTCCAGGTGCCCGTTTTCCTGTCAAATAGATTTATCCCAACTGACTGGTTGTTTTCGCTGCCAGTCCAGATAAAACCGCCTGGACTTAATGCAATGGTCCTGACTTCGCTTCCGTTTGGACCGGGCTGATAAATTGTAAGGCTTAAATGCCTGTCATCCGCAACGCCTATGCCTAAACCGGGATAGCAAATATATCTGCGGTTGTAATGTTCGTCCAGCGCATAAGAAGCGGGAGTGTATTCCCGGTTGTCGTAATCCTCGATAATTCCGGTTTGGTTATCGAACCACATCCGATTATTTTGGATCCGATAAAACGGATATTCTTCCTTGCGCTCGGTTTTAAACCAGACAATTCCTTCAGGCGGGGAATTAACGCGAGCGGCAATTTGGAAAAAGCTGAGATCAAAAAGAAAATATTCATTTTGAAAGGCGGGATCGCGGCTTTCGGTCATTATTGCCAAAGTGTCTCCGGTTCTGCCGATCTGCAGAGGTTTCGCGCCGGCGCTGAAATTCTCGACAACCGACCAATATTCAAGGTCGAAGCGATAGGAGAAAATACCTTTAAGCGTTATCAGAAGCAGATTCTGTGGATTATTATTCCAGAGAATAAACCTGCCGTAATCCAGATCCATTGCTTGCCCCCTCCCGCGCGCAGTCATCGGGGCAATAGGCTCGCCGGAAAATCTATCGAAAATCCACACGCCGGCATTGGTCGCAAAATATACTTTATCGAAACCGATCGTTGCCGAGTAAACATGTCTGCCGTCGCCAAATGTTATAACGTCTTTGGGATCAAACTCAACTTGAGCCGCACATTGGAACGCAAAACCTAAAATCAGCGCAAAAAATGCAAATTTCTCGCTATCGATCCTTAGCTCCTACTTCTCCGGATTTCTGCAGCGCCCATCGGAAGGCGATAGGACCTAAAATCTGGTTTATGCCTATAACCGCTAAAATTAAAGTTCTTAGGTCTTTTCCTATCGACGGAAACATCGAAGCCACAACCGCCGTCATTCCCATAGCCACTCCCGCCTGAGGCAGGTAGCCCATCCAGATGTATTTATCGTGTTCTCCTTTCATTTTTCCACTCATTAATCCCAGTTTCGTTCCGCCCCATATCCCGATGGATCTTATCGCCACCCAAACCAACGTAATCAAAAGCAGATCTGTCACCAATTTTAGATTTATATTCGCTCCCGCAATTGTAAAAAACAGAATGTATATCGGCGGCGAAACTTTTTCAAGACTTCGAATCAGCCGGTCTCCCTGCTCTGAGAAGTTTTCGACGATAAAACCCATGATTACCGCGGTAAACAGAAGCTCCAGACTGAAAATATTAATCACTTTAATTAAAGCGATCGTGAGAACTAAAACCGCCAGCTCGATTTGCTTATTTACATACTTCAGATACAGCGTTAACGCCAATCCGCCTGCAATTCCAACCAAAACTGAAACTGATAATGAAAAAGGCAATGAGTGACCGCTTTCGGAAAAACCGTCGATATGCTTAAAAACAGACTGGCAAAACGCCATGGATATGGCAAATAAAATAATTACTACTACGTCTTTAGGAACCGTTACAGCCATAACCATATTCGATACGGGACCCTTGGCTTTCAATTCGGAAATGACGGCGATAGCCACCGATGGCGAGTTTGCCGTCATCATCGTTCCAACTAACAAGCCTAAAGCTAACGTTTGAATGAGAGAATACTTGCCAACCGGAAGAAAATATTTCCCAATAACGAACATTGCTCCGACCGATAGAGCTAAAACTACAATAGTCTGCAGTAATAATATTGAGGTTATGGATTTCCAGATTTTTTTTAACTCTCCGACCCTAAGCTCGCCGCCTGCAGTCAGAGCAATGAGAACAAGCGCTATTTTATCGATAAGCTGGATGCGGTCGATTGTCTCTAAGCTAAGGACTCCGCTGAAGCCGAAAATATTCCAAAAATACGACCCTGACAAAATCCCGATAATCATGTAGCCCGTGACCTGCGGCGTCCCGAATCTTCTAAAAAACCGTCCGGTCAAATGTCCAAGAATAATAATTAATCCAAGCGCCGCTAAAGCTTCGGAATCTCTCAATGTTTCCACTCCGCCGCAAGGGCTAAGCGTGAAGCGGGAAATCAGCCAGACTGAAACGAGGACAATTAAGAAAAAGAAATTTTTCAAGTGTGACCCCGTTTGGTTTTTAATCCGAATTTTGCAAGTGGAATGCCGATAGGATTCAGCAGGATCAACGCCCAGACCATGACGTCCAGAGCGATATCGACTCGCGGAAAGCATTCCGCCAATAACGCAGCGTTAACGATCATCGCCAGCGCAATCCCGCCGGGAGCTATTATAGTAAGTGCAAGTTTTCCGTTCCACTCCTTATAGATGTAATATTTTTGACTCGCCTGAAAAATGATAAATTTGCCAATCAGTCTTACTGCTATAGCTAAAATCGCAATGTAAAGAGCCGCAAAATTTCCGGCATTCCAATGGAATCCGGCTATTAACAGGAATAACACGTAAAATGGATGCTCTACGCCGGCGATGAGAGGATACAAATCAACATGTCTGTTCCGGCGATTGGCGATAACCAGTCCCGATAGAAAAGTGATAAATATTACCGACACGCCCAATGCATAGGCTATGCCCGAAGCTAATAACACCGCTCCGATAAGCACGATAAGCGGTTCGAATTGCCTCTTTTTAGAGCATAAAAGCTCAAATGACAACCAGCCCAGACTTAAACCGGCAAAAACTGAACCGGCAAATCTGAGTAACAATTCAAACCAGGTTCCCTCTAAAAATAGAAAGAAAAGAGCGGAAAAAACGACGATTCCGGGTATATCGTCGATACTGACGATGAAACGCAGTCTGCGCAGCGCGGGATTCCTTATTTTCAGGCGGCTGTGCACCACGCCAAGCGTCCAGGGACTGGATATCGAACCTGCGCTGGCAAGCAGCAGGCTGATAAAAAAGGCGAGAGATTTTTCCATAATCAGCACAGAGCGCAGAATGTAATGAGAGGCGAAGAATATCAATATCATCGTAAGAACCGACTCGGAAAACATCACTGCCCAATCGACGGGAGGATGGCGGCGGATATTTTTCCACTCGATTTGAACGCCGTATAATAAACCTATCCAGGCAAGCTCAACATGGACGAAGGGATACAGGTCTCGTACGAATTCTTCATCGATATTAAAAACTGATTTAATGCTCAGCAGGGAACCGATCAGCAGAAATTCAATCCCGCCCGTGTAGATCCCAAGTTTGCCTTTGCGTCCAAATAGATAGATTGTCCCTAAATACGCAATAATGACTATCAGAGCTAAAAAAAGGAGCAAATCCATTTATAGGAAAAATACCTCGAGTAAAAATTGTTCGACAAAAAAACCTTTAAGCGGCAATCTATCACTTAAAGGTTTTACAATTTGAACTATTACTACTATGTGCATTAAATAGTGTACGTACTCCTTGAGGCGCATAAACCAGA
>CAZWOY010000344.1:0-4741 GCA_964635255.1 uncultured bacterium | reverse complement strand
TGCTTAGTCTGCTAAAGGCAGACTCGCAATGACACTTTTTTACTGCACTTAGTAATAAAGGCAGACTCGCAATGACACTTTTTTACTGCACGTAGTAATAACTTGTTCCCACGCTCCAGCGTGGGAACAAGCCGCTGCATTTGCACGCAGGAGCGAGGGGCTTGGACCTTTGGCTATTTTATTATGAATTCGATCAGCGTTCCGATTCTGAATTGACATCCTCTTGTATTTGCTTTATTATTACAAGTTGAGCAATTTTCCATCCCGTACAAATTAAGGATATCTGATGACAGACGATCAGAAAACGCAGGTTTATGGGAGTTCGGATGATCTGGATAAAACTACCGCCTACCGAAGCGAACCATCCTCACCCAAACCTGAGGATCGATCAAAACCGGAACCGAAAGCGGAAAAGCCTCAGGACAAAACCAAGACCCATGATCTCGGGACCGGCGATAAAGTCGAGTTAAATCTTAAAGAATATGAAATTACGGACATAATTTCGGGGGATGACGTTTCGGGCGAGGCTGTAGTCTATCGGATTAAAGATTCGGAAAATGACAAACTCGTACTGAAGCTTTACTATCAGTTTGAGAATCCCGCCGATGAGCCGCGCAGCGAACCGTTGAGCAGAATCAGGAAAATGATGTCGGAAAACGTCCTGAAACTGCATGACTTCGGTACAGGTGCGAATAAATACAAGGGAAAATTCTGCTTTGAAATAAATGATTACGCCGAAGGCGGCGATCTGCTGTCCGTTCCCGATATTAAACGGAAATATACTCCCGATTTCCTGGAAGGATGCGTCATACCGGCTCTCCTGAACGGTATCAAGACTTTCCATGAGCATCAGATCTACCACTGCGATATTAAACCTCAGAATATCTACTACCTTGATCAGGCGCAAACTAAGTTAGTTCTTGCCGATTACGGTTCGGCAAAGACCTTTTCAGAGGATACTGAAAAGGAACTGGTTAAAACGGCGATGGTTAAAGGCACCGATTTTTACCTGGCTCCCGAGCAGGCGCGAGGGGTCATATCAAGCGAAAATGATTACTATTCGCTGGGCATGACGCTGCTGCATTTGCTCTATCCCGAAAAACTGACTTCGGATAATCTGAACAAGATCATCGAACGTCAATTTGCCGGCAAACCGATCATCGACTATTCGCCTGAATTCGAGAGATTAAATCGATTGATCGCCGGACTGACGCTGCAGGACAGAAACGATCGATGGGGCAAAGAGGAAGTCGAAAGGTGGTTGAAGGGCGAAGAGGTTGAGGTTGACTATCCCTCGGATCGCGGCGTCATCCCGATTAAGATCGGAAAGAAAAATATTCGGACAGTTGAAGAGCTGATGAATTATATCGGTGAAACAAATAACTGGCATGCAATACTGATTGAAGATCCTCAAGGCTGCAGCATGCTGCTGACCTGGCTGGCGAGTTTGCAGGACTTGCCGCGCAAAAAGATTTTTGATAAAATGATCGAATACTACCGCGAAGATGGGCCGCAATATGTTAAAGAAGCGATAGTACGCTATTTCAATCCGGAAAAACCGGTAGAATTAGCGGGCAAATCGTTCGATTTTTACGGCGAGGCGCCGTTTAAGGAAGTTTCAGATCAAGTTATCGAATATCTGGACGACGTCTGGAAATCCACCGATATCGAGGAATTAAAATTTTCGCTGTTTCAGCTTGAATTTGCCTTAGGGCAATTGATGGAATCGGTTGGCGGCAACGTTCGCGCCGTAATCCGAGCGTTTTTGGACAAAATGGGCGCGGCTTTCAACACAGCTCTTAAAATGGATTTCTCGGACCGGCAGGCGGTTTTGTATGCTGAGACAACCGATGTGAGAATAGTCAGACTGCTCTATGCCTTCAATCCGGAACGAGGCGTAAAAGTAGATAAAGACGCAGAGATCAAGGACGTCGAGGCTGTAGGGCTGTTTTTCGCCAAAAACGAGGCTAAATTCAACGATCCAAAAATAAAGATCGAATTGAATCAGTTTCTTGCGGAGCGCAAGCAAAGCCGATTGGCTGAACTGAATTATAAAAGCTTCCTGATAAAACTATTTGAGAAACAGGCAAAGGATGATCTGGAACTGCGCAAAATCCAAGTAACGTCAGGATCGCGGCGCGGCAATATCAGAATTGAGTACCGGCTCGGAAAATCGCTGACGGAATATTTTGCCGATCAGGGAATAGACAAAGAAATCACACAATGGGGAATTCGCACAGAAGTTGTGACCGTAAAAGGCGTCAGCGATTTTTTCGAGGCTATCAAAAATAAGCACAAACTTGAGGAAAACCAGTTTGACCGGCAGGTGAGAGATAAGCTTAGCGACCGGTTGAAAGACGAAAAACACGCTTATCGCGCCCAAAAAATGAAAGCCAATTACACGGAAGTGGCGGAAGGCTTTGGGAATTTTTTCCTGTTTACGTTTAAATCTATCGTCTTTTTACTTCCGGTTTTTATGATGCTGTTAATCTACCTGGCGACGGTGAAAAACGATCAGACGGTTATTAACATTTTAAATATGATTACGCCGTTTAAATTGAGCTTTACGGTTAACTTCGAATCGCTGAAAGATTTCTCTTTATACGGCATGCATTATTTAATAGCGATTTCACTGCTTCCAACGTTTGTAATGTCTTTTTTTGAAGATCTGGAAGCGACCTCCGGCGCTAAAGGCATTTTGATAAATCTGATCGCATTCCTTGCGGCGGCGCCGTTTTTAATTATCGTGTTGATTTATCTGATGTTGCTGGTATGGTCCTGGATTGGACCCTGGCTGTCCGGAGCGGGAGGCGAACCGGCAAAGCTGTCTCCGGACATACTGACCCAGATTCTTTATTATTTTCCCGGGATTTTGCTCGTTTTAGTTCACACGGCGGCGTCGTTTGCGATCAGGCAGCAATTCCGTTTCATTCCCTTCCTCTTGTCCATCGGGATTTATCTATATTTTTATATGCAAATCAGCGGTTTTAAACTGCCGGGAGTGGAGGAAGTTATCCAAAAAGGAAAAGAGACCGTTAAGACCATTGAAGAGGAAAACAAATGAGTGGACCTAAAAGCTATTCCGTAACCGTTTTCGACAAAAGCCTCAGTAAGCTTTTTAACCTGCAGTGCGACGTGCAGTCGATGATAGAGGAGTTGTCGGAACTGTCAATTCATGACGAAGACCGCGGCGTCCATATCGATGGAAATGAATTCGTGGAGTACGAACAAGACGTTATAAATGAATTGATGGAGCCGTTTGAAATCCGTTACACAGGACGGATTAACCAGCAGGTTTACAACGATATTAAATACAGAATGAGACAAAAGACCGAGAGGCTGAACGAGTTTGTCAAGGCGATCAGGAATGAGTGCGAATCGTTGAATCAAAGACGCGAAGATTACGAATCATACGTTGCTTACGATGGCTATTTCGAGCGATCGGTCGAAGCGTACGATGCGTTTCGCGGGCAGGTTTTGCAATTTATGGAAACCTATTTAAAAGATCAAGCGCCGGAAATCTATAGAAAAGCCAAAACCGGTTTGGAAACCATTCAGGTTTCACAGCCCAAAGCTCAGTTTCAGGATGGATTCCGGGAGAACCGGGACGAGGCGGTCAGAAATCTGGATGAAGCGATCAGGCAATGCCAGGATCGAATTAATGACATTCGAGGCGAAATAAGCGAAGAAGCGCTTGAAAAATTAGGCGATATTGAAATGCCCGTTATCAGGGAACTCAATGAAGAAGAACTGAAAGTACAGGATAAAATTCAAAAAATTAACCATTATATTGCCGGAGTTGAGGATGAAAACCGGCAGGCGAAGTATAAAACTCAATTGGATCGATTGATAAAAAGCAAAGCGTTTGCCGATCCTTATTTTTACATCGAGCTGTTAGAGGAGATAAAAAAGGCAGAGAGATCTTTCGATATTAAAACCGGCGTTAAAGAAGCTCTCAAAGCCGTCAACGATATGGCGGCGCACCATAGCCTCAGCGAGGAGCGAAACCGATTGGTCCAATCTGGACTCCGATTGATGGAAAAGGATTCGGCGGCCTCTTACGAATTGGAAGAGATCCAACTGCAGGTAAAACTGCTGCGCGAGAAAGACCGTAAAGCCAAGCGGGAGGAATTCGTTAAGCGGCAGGAACAGGCATACTTAAAAGACCAGATCGTGCAGGCGCTGCGTAATCAAAACTACGAAGTCATGACCGACATGGAAGTGATCGATTTTGAAAAAGAGACCGATTTTATGCTGAAAGTCCCGAATCAACCGAATTATCTGAACCTGAGATTCAATCAGGACGGTTCATTCCTGTATAATTTCCTGATTCCTGAGGACAAGGAATCCCTCAGCGTCGATCAGCAGCGGCAAAAAATGAACGAGATGGAATCGACATGCTCCGGTTTCAAAGAACTGCTCGGCGAATTAGCCGGCATGGGCTTAAACGTCGATCTGAAAAAAGAGACGCCGGTCAACGAAAAATCGATCATTCAGGTTCCGAAAAAATACGCCCGGAAAGTTGCGGAAATCGAGCGAAAAATGGCGGTGCGCGAAAAGAAGACCGTTCAGCAGATGCGCCGGAACCCGGAATAAAAGAAATGCTTGAGATGGTTTGTAGGGTGGGGTTCTTATGACTATGTGCATTAAATAATGTACATACGCTTTGATGCGTATAATCCAGACCTCGTTCCCACGCTCCGGCGTGGGAATGCATATCGACCTCATATTGTTAAGTATG
>CAZWOY010000343.1:0-4744 GCA_964635255.1 uncultured bacterium | reverse complement strand
CATTGCGTGTTACTCAATGTCTAAATTTCCGTAATGTACGCGTAATCCGTTACTATACAACTCTTTCGGTTTCCAAGTATGCTTTAAACAAATTATCCAACTTAAAAAACATGGAAAAAAGTTTGAATGCTTATACACATAGATTAAGTTTCAATTCCCTTCCTCACTTTATTGCCGCTTGCATTAGCACAGTAAACAATCGGAAACTCCCTGCCTTTGAAAGGACGCCCGCCTGGTAAAAGTGAATAATCTTTTTGAACGAAAAACTTCTCAAGCATTGCAGATGATATCAGAAAAATCAATGTTTGACTTTCGCGTTGAGAGATTTTGTCTATATCCGTTTTTTTCAATTTAGCGAGCAATTTGTTTGCAAATTCATAGTTCAGCCATTCTATTTTTTTCAATTCAGCGGGTGACAGAAGATAACTTAGGTAATCGCTTGACTGTTCCTTCGATAAGAAAACTACGGCGTCGGGAGCCCTGTAGGGCATTTTAGGGCGGTTGATAATCTCATCCGGAAGTTCCTTTTCAAAGGCGCGTTTTAAAATAAATTTTTCATTTTTATATTCTTTTATTTTCCATTCCAGCGGTAGTTGAAATGCCCAATTGACTATATTAGGATCCAAAAAAGGACAGCGCGTTTCAACGCTGTTGGCAAATCCGACCCTGTCGCCCTGGGCCGATAACAGATAGCCCATCAGCAAAGTTGAAAATTCAATCCATTGAGCTTTCTCGACTGCTGTTAAATCCGTTATTAACGACTCATTATCTTCCAGATACTTTCTAATTATAGAGAATCCATTCTGTTTTTCTTTTACAAGTTGACCGGAAAATTTGGACATTGAGTAGCGCACTTCATGCGAAAATAGATTGTTCATTTTTTCTGAAACAAACCGTTCGTACATAATAACCATCAAGTTTGTCTTTTTATTAAAATGCTTAAGGTAAGGAAACAAAAGCTGAACATATTTCGCTTTTTCTGAATGAGTTTTTAGATTGCGCCACATTTCCCTCACCAATGTCTCTTTAAAAATATTGTATCCCATGAATGTCTCATCAGCCCCTTCGCCGGTTAAGATAACCTTGATTCCCGTTTTTTTGACAAGTTCGGACAGAATAAGCATCGGCACGAAAGCGGTTCTATAGACCGGATTCTCAACTGACCACACCGCATGTGGAAAAGAAGCGACGATGTTATCATTGGATATTCGCACTAAATTATGATTCGTTCCCAGGTGAGAGCTTAAAAGGTTCTGGTAATGTGTTTCATCAAAGTCTTTATCTTCAAAAGCCAATGAAAAACTGCGTACCTGATGGGAAGATTCTTTGGTTGCAAGCAGCGTCGTAATTGAGGAATCCAATCCGCCGCTTAAGTATGTTCCGACTTCAACGTCGCTTCGCAACCTGATTTTGACGCTTTGCTGAAGCGCTTCGCGGGTTTTCTGCACGCTGTCCTCAAACGAAAGCTCGGTTTGAGGCTGATCAAAATCGAGTCTTTCATAAGCGTGAAGATTGATCGAGTTTTTATTGGCGACTAGGTAGGAAGAGTGTGGAATTTGGTGGATGTTTTCCCAGCAAGATTGGTGAGAAAGAGGCGTCCAAATTGTGAAAATCGATTCTAACGAATAAGGATCCATCTTCATGGGCACATGACCATTGGCAAGAAATGATTTAATTTCAGATCCAAAAACCAATTCTCCATTGACTTGAGTGTAATAGAGAGGCTTTTTACCGTATCTGTCTCGCGCTAACACAATTTTTTCCTTGTGGCGGTCGTAAATTGCGAGAGCATATCCGCCGTTGAACTTTCTAAAAGCTTCTTCACCCCACATTATCCAAGAATAAAGCGCGACCTCGGTATCAGCACTGGTTCTAAAAGAACACCCAAGCGCTTCCAGTTCCGAACGCAATTCGATATAATTGTATATTTCGCCATTATAAACTATCCAAAAACGGTCGGATGTATCGCTAATGGGTTGATGTCCGCCTTCGATATCGACGATACATAATCGAGCGACTCCCATCGCCACGTTATCGTCAAGATAATAACCAGCTTCGTCTGGTCCCCGGTGGTAGACCGACGCCAGCATATCGCGGATAGTGCGCCTGTGAGTGGCGGAATCTCGACGTGAATTAAAAAAGCCTGCTATACCGCACATAGAACTGTATGATTATTCTGACTTTTTCTTTAAAATAAAATCGGTTAAATTACTGATGGTAACGAATTCGCTCGGATCGTAGTCTCCCGAGGAAAACGATATTCCGTAGTTTTGTTCCAAAAACTCTATCAAAATGAAAAATCCCCAGGAATCACCTCCCCCCTCTTCAAAAATATCCTGATCGTCCGTAAAATTGGCGATATCGTCGAGGTGGACGTTCTCTTCTATGAATTTTCTTATCTCGGCTCGAATTTCTTCTCTTTCCATCAAGGCTCCTGAAATGAACTTAAAAGTTTAAAACTCAATATAAGAAAAATTCGGTCATTAATCGACATTGGAGTTTAAATACTTTTTCAGTTCCAATTTATTTACTTTACCTGATTTATATTTTGGCAATTGCTTAAGTATCGAGATATGATAAGGCGTTTTGTGATTAGGCGCGGATTTAAGACAGTAAGTTTTGATATTGTCGCCACTTATGCTATCCACATCGTTAACTGCCACAAAGGCATGTATTACTTCGCCCCATTTATCATGAGGTTCGCCTATAACAGCCGCCTCGACTACCTGCGGAATTTCTGAAATCAGGTTTTCTACCTCTTTTGCACTTACTCGCCTGCCCATGGATTTTATGAAGTCGCGCTCTCTATCGACTATATATATATATCCATCGCTGTCGATTTTAGCCAAATCGCCTGTGAATAATTTCCCTTTCTTGAAGAATTTAGCAGTTTCCGCCTGATCGTTCCAGTAACCCAATGCGATATTGTCCCCCGACGCAACGATCTCGCCAATTTCTTCACTGCCCGGTTCTACCTTTTTGCCATCTTTCTTTAAAACTTCAAGTTTTGTCGATTTTAGTCCTTTTCCGATAGATCCCATTTTACTATTAAGCATTTCCGGCGGTAAATAGCTTAGCCTTGCCGTGGCTTCGGTTTGACCGTACATCACATAGAATTTAATATGCGGGAAAGTATCTATAATTTCCTTTATAAAGACATTAGCCAATTTCCCACCCGCCTGTTGAAACCATTTTAGGCTCTTGAAATCGCGTTTTTTAAAAGAAGTCGTTCGGAGCAGTATCTGGTACATAGACGGGACGCCGGCAAATCCTGTACTGTTAGTTTGCTCTATATCATCCAATACTTTTTCGGGGAACATAAAATCGTTGTTTATCGCCACAGAACCACCGACTATGAGATGAGTATGCAGAAGCGACGTTCCGTAACAATAATAAAACGGCATCGCTGCCATCACACGATCATCCTTAGAAATATTTAGATAATCGATAATGTCAATTGTATTCGTTAAAATATTCTTATGTGTAATCATGACGCCCTTAGGCAGACCGGTTGAACCGGAAGTGTACATAATCGAGGCAAGATTGGAGGCTTGAACCGGATATGATTTACTGTTCCCCAGCGAATTGAGGTTGTAGTCGTAATCCGTCTCGTGAATTGCTTCAACTGGGTTCGGTTCAGATTTAACGAAGTTGTACCGGCGTCGCATTTTAGTTGAAACAAAAATAATTTTTAGTCTTGCGCTCTCATTTAGATTTGAAAGCGACTCACTGCTTATATCCAATGGAATCGGCACAGCCGTTAAGCCGGCTTTTATGATTCCGAGATAGCAATGAACAAAAAAAAGTCCATTTTCTGCGAAAATACCGATCCGTTCGCCTTTTTTACATCCGATGGAAACGAGGTATCGAGCAATATAACTTACTTTGTAACGCAGTTCCAAGTATGTTTCTGAATCATTACCGGAAATAATCGCCGTTTTTTCCCCTGAACCAGAACAAATCAGCGCATCAGCGATATTTTCATTATTAATTTGTATCTGTACTGAAATTAAGGACACTCCATAAACTTTTCTAAAAAGTACGATGAAAAACTAACAAAATAACAATTGAAGCAGTTTAAGGCAATGCAATTTGAATTTTATTAATACGAAAAATGAAAGAGTGTCCTTTATTCGCAAAGCATCCATGAGCCAATTATATCACAGCGTCAGAAATCGGTTCGACAGGAGCGCACTCGATTCTAAACAAAACACTTATTCATGACTTCCTTAGCCAAACTGTTGCTCTACTTTCTCAAAACTAAGCGGATAACCGAAGCGATCGTACAATTTAAGCGTTCTCTCTCTGCTTTGTGGCGTCAGGCAGTAAAGCTCATCTTCTTTTATTCTTTCCAATAGGTAAGTTAATACTTTATCCGGTTGATAGAGAATGGCTTTGGAATTTCCTATTGGAACAAATTGAATTAAATCGTTTTCTCTATATTCGTTTAGCAGGCGTTCTGAATCATAGACGACGCTTCTAAGATTTCCATCTATCAGTGGGCGAACGCGATATATAATCTCGATTTCATCGGCGTAATCTGGTAGAATAATTTTGCCATTGAACTTTTTCATATACCTGTATCCGATATTCGCAATTTCCTCTGCGCGATGCAGAAACGTATCCGCAAATAGATCCGTCCCTAAAAATACTATTGTTGTATTTTTCTTCGTGAAAACGTTGAAGATAGATTCATCGCCGAATACATTGCGAGATGGATAAAGCGGGATTTTAGCATCATCGT
>CAZWOY010000342.1:0-4751 GCA_964635255.1 uncultured bacterium | reverse complement strand
GCTATCGTCGAAGGAAGATGGATTCCAGCTTTCGCTGGAATGACTGCGTACGGGACGTTATTTTCCTGGTAATTGCTCATGAAGCGCGCTTCACCACGCAATATGAAAATAGACTCATTTTCCGACGTAAGTCGCAACCCCCCTGTATCCCCCCTTCAGATAGAAGGGGGGAGATTAAGCGGTCTATTTTCCCTGGGATCGATCCATAAAAAAATTGGCGCCGCCGATGGAATGGCGACGCCAATTAAACATGCAAACTTGAAAACTTACTTAACCAAATGCAATTGCTTTTCAAGTTGAACGTCGTTAGCTTCCATTCTAACGATATACATTCCTGCAGCCATTTTCGATCCGTCCAACAGCATTACATGCCTTCCCGCAGCCCACCAGTCATTGGCGATTTCCTTGACGAAGCGCCCGGAAATGTCATAGACTGACAGCCTCACTTCAGCTTCCCTTGGATTAACAAAAGTAATCAAGGTTTGCGAGTTGAATGGGTTGGGATAAACGCTTTCAAGAGCATACCCGTTAGGATGCGCAGGCGTATTTACCATTGGAGTTGATAGAATCCGGTCATCCACTCTTTGGACAAAGGTATTGGATAACTCTTCTTTACCGGTAGCCCTTTTGTCCTCCCAGGTAACGATTGCGCCAATATAGCCGTTTACCGTAGATCTGCCGACATAAGGCAAGTTTTGCTTATGTGTAGCGTCGCAGACGACATTGCCCCAATCATGCCAGTTATTGTAGGGAGTGGCGTCTGGTTGTAAATGCTGCATATAGATATCCGACCAAACGCCTGATCGGTAATCCTCCCAGACGACATAAACGCCGTTTCGACCGTCATGTTCGATCTGCGGTTCTACCTGATCTCCCGTTTCTGCACAGATTGCGATTCCGTCATAAGCGATTTCGCCGTCTTCGCGTAAAAGAATCTGCGGTCTTTGGTTTTGGTCGGGATGATAGTTCAGTTTTTGAATGAAAATATCAAGTTTCCTGTCAAGTTGGCTGAATCGGCTGTCTTCCCAGGCAATCCAAAGATAACCGCGATTATCTACAGTTGCGGAAGGAGAATGCTGGTTGTATTCGTCGCCGCAGATAAAATAGCCGTTATCGCGCCACAGCATTGTTCCGTCGTACTGAATAAATTGACCGAATATATCGTCCTGGCTCTGGCCTAATTCATCGTCTCTTCCATCGACCCAAACGATAAAATACCCGTTTTGATGACGGACAAGGTCAGCGTCGTGCTGTTTGTATTCCGCTACGGCAAGCGGAACGCCGCCGCCGCCCCATTGAGGTTCGCCGTTAGCGTTTACGCGTTCGATGTAAAGATCGTCGTTCATGCGCGGCGCTTGATTATGAGCGACCCAAAGCACAACTGCGCCGCCTTCGCCGTCGGGAATAATATCTTCCATCGTTTCATCGACGTCGTTTCCGGTCAACATTATACCCTCGTCGCCCCACAACTTTTCACCGTCGGCGTTGATTCTCTGCATATAAATGTCATAATAATCAAACTCGCCGGGCGTTGGAGCGCGCCAGGCGACTATCGCCCCGCCGGCTCTGTCGCTGCAGACTTTAGGTATGTTTTGAACATCGTCGAAATCGGCGCATTTCGTTCCGGTTTCACCCCACAAGAGCCTTTGATCCGGATTGTCATTCGGCATTATTTTCTGAGCGTAAATTGCATAGTAATCGGCTCCCTGCCTGTGGTCTTCCCATACTACCAGCATGCCGCCGTCGCTGGAGGCTGCTGCATGGGGCGCAATACCGCCGCCGACAAGATTCTCATCGGATATAACCGGTATGCCGTCGGTTTCAAAAACCATTTCCACCGAGTTTTCGTTCGGACGGCAAAACTGAAGAAACGGAACCGTGCCGCGCGCGCCGAACCTTCCATCAAGCCATGATACGGCAAAAGTATTATGCTGATCGCCAATGTCGGTGTAAATACGCTGGTGGATAGCGTTTCCCGCAAGACCCGCAGCTACAGGAACTCCATGCATATCCCATACGTTCTCGCCGTTGGGGGTCAACCGCTGCGCATAGAGGTGAATACTGCCGGTTCTAAAATCTGCCCAGGCTATCGTGCATCCACCGTCGGCAGTTCTTCTAACCAGCGGCGACTGCTGTGTGCTGTATCCTTCGTCGCCAACTTCGGCGGCTCCGGCAACCAATACGCCTTCTTCCGCCCAGACTCTTTGTCCGTTCACGTTAATTCTCTGCGCCCAGAGATCGATTTCAGGAAAACCGCTGACGCGTTCATCTTCCCATACGAAATAAGCTCCGCCTTGACCGTCGGGATACATTCTCGACTGGCGCTGGCTGCGCTCGACGTCAACTACGGGAACTCCCTGATCGTCCCATTCAGTGCGCATCCGATTGTCGCCGGTGATGCGCTGGGCGTAAACGTCGTAAGTAACGCCGTCCGCCCGGCGGTCTTCCCAACTTACGATCGCAGTTCCGGCTTCGGAAATGATGATGCGATTTTCTAATTGCTCATCATTAGCCGTACAGAGCGGTTCGCCTTCTTCAGGATCGCTCCACATCAGCTCGCCGTTTTCATCGACGCGCTGGACATAGATATCTTTATTGGTTTGGTCTGCATTTCTTTCATCCACCCATGAGAAGAATGCACCCCCATTGCCGTCAGGGCAAAGTTTGGGCGATTCCTGATTTGCCTGATTATTGCAAATCGGAACTCCTCTGCCTTCGCCCCAGAGCAGGTCGCCGTCAGGCGTGATTCTTTGCGCCCAGATATCGAAATTGGCTACTTCCCGACCGTCCTTCCAGCCGATAATCATACCGCCGGCTCCGTCGATATCTGCCGTATGGCTTGTTTGAGCGCCGGCTTCACCGACAACTTCCAAACCGTTTTCCGGCCAATCCGGATCAAGCCGGCCGTCGGATAAAACATGCATGGCGTATATATCGCCCGTGTCTCCGCCGCGCATGTCTCGCCAGGCGATAATAACGCCGCCCTGTCCATCCTGAGTCATTCTAACGCTTTCCTGAATGCCGGGATAAACGCACACGGCCACTCCGCGTTCATTATCGCCCCAAATTTTATTGCCATTGCGGTCGATCTTGGTGCAGAAAATGTCGCCGAGCGAATCGGCGTCGAAATCTTCCCAGGCTACAAACCAACCGCCGTCTGTCGGATCGGGCCACACACCCGGATCTTCCTGTCTTCCGGTTGTGTCAGCTACCTGAAGCCCTTCGTTTTCAAATTTTTGATTTCCATCGGTCCCGATAATTTGCAGAAAAACTCCACGGTCGCCATTCCGGCAGTCAGACCATACAAATCCGACTTCCCCTGCAAGTTGTCCCACATCTCTCGCCTCTCCGCCGCGAAACCATTCAATATGGTAACCTTGGCGGAGGGCGACGCCTGATTTAGGTTCCCAGACTCGGAAATCCTCTTGCGCCCATCCCGATACCGCCGTTGCAGCCACCAAAATAAATGTCAGTAAAATCAATGGCAGTAAGCGATTCATAAAAAACCTCCCGTCGTTTGCCGGGCGCTCCGCCGATCTGTCGTAACTCCTCAAAGGAAAAGCGGCTGTGAGCTGCCCACGATTATTTATCTGATGTATAATTGTCAAGGATTACTTCAGCCTATCATTTGGTTAACAGCAAAATAAATGCCAAATAACAGACGCTGACTTTTTACAAAAACTGATTTAAAAAATCATAGAAAAGATATTGTGCAAAATTTTTTTTACTTTGTCAAGATTAGCAGTTATGTGTTACGGATAGGTATAGCGAAAAAAGAAAGGAAACAGAATTATCTTATCATAATTAAACTATACTTTAGATCCCAATTAAGCCAAATCCGACGCTATATAATTAATTAAACCTCATATTAAAATAGATATCAGTAGGGATTGTCCTTTTGCTCCAGTTCTCGAATTCTATCGCGGATTTTTGCCGCAAACTCGTATTCTTCCTTTTCAACCGCAACATTCAATTGCTGTAAAAGGGCGGATATTTTACTGTCGCTGTTCATATCTTCTTTTCGTTTGTCATCGATTTTCATGTTCACATTGCCAATAAAACCGGCTTCATCTAAAACAACGCTGTTAATATAAATCGGTGAATCCGCCTTAATTGCTAAAGCGATTGCATCGGAAGGTCGCGCATCGATTGTCTTGGCATTGCCTTCCTGCATTTTAAGGCTAATCTCGGCAAAAAAGGTGTTTTCTTCAAGTTTAGTTACCGTTACCTCTTCAATTTTCGACCCGGTTGCGTCCAGGATATTGCCGAAAAGATCGAAAGTAAGTGGGCGAATGTAGTGCAAACCTGTCAGCAATATGTTAATGTTGTGCGCCTCAGGCGTACCTATAAAAATCGGCAATATGCGTTTGCCGTCTTTCTCTTTCAGGATAACTACATATCCCTGGTACTGCGCGCTGCCTGTGATACCGGCAACTTCAACCAGCACTTTGTCCATAAACCGACCCCT
Organism: uncultured bacterium; assembly: GCA_964635255.1. Classification (GTDB taxonomy): domain Bacteria; phylum Electryoneota; class AABM5-125-24; order Hatepunaeales; family Hatepunaeaceae; genus CAZWOY01. The sequence continues at coordinate 283 of CAZWOY010000342.1, read as the reverse complement.
TTGAAAGAAAATAACCGCTTTACCAAACAGATTGCTTAATGCCCGGTATAGCTTTGACTTAGGTTTTAACGACTTACTCATGCTACATTTCAATCAATCGACTGAACATGATTTCTTTTTTTAATACAAACATGCTCAATGAATAATGACAGGCATTTAATATCTCATTGAACATAGCTAAACTCTTCGATAACGCGTAAGCAAATATTACTATGTGCATTAAATAGCGTACAACCGGCATGAAGCGAATAAGCCGCAACTCGTTCCCACGCTCCAGCGTGGG
>CAZWOY010000341.1:0-4770 GCA_964635255.1 uncultured bacterium | reverse complement strand
GCTTGCAGACGTCAAAAGCTTGCAGACGCCCCCGTCTGCAAGCTGACCATCATTACCCAGAGCTTGCAGACGAGGGCGTCTGCAAGCATTCCCGTTCCATAAAGCTCTACCCCGCCGCTCCCAGAGCTTGCAGACGCCCACGTCTGAAAGCTGACCATCATTAAGCAATCCCAGAGCTTGCAGACGAGGGCGTCTGCAAGCATTCCCGATCTATAAAGCTCTACCCCGCCGCTCGAATCCTTTTTATGAGCTTCGTCGTCGAATATCCATCGAGCAATTCGATTCTCGCCACTCGCTTCGCGAATTCCCTGCCCACGATCTCTTCGATCTTATAATCCGAACCCTTGACCAGCGTATCGGGGCAGATTTCCGACAGCAGTTCGTGCGGCGTCTCTTCATCGAAAATCACAACCGCATCGACGACCCCGACGCCCGCAACGACGGCGGCTCGATCGTCCTCGCGGTTAACCGGTCTGTCGTCGCCTTTGCCTAAAGTCTTCGCAGACCGATCGCTGTTGACTCCCACGATCAGATGATCGGCGAAGCTCGCCGCTTTTTCCAGCGAGTGAACATGTCCTCGATGCAAAATATCGAAAACGCCGTTGGTAAATGCGATCGTTTCGTTAAAGTTGCGCCAGCGATCGATAACCTCGGTCAAATCTTCGCGCGTGAAAATCTTATCGACGGACGTCTTTTTCAAATGCTATGGCTCTCCCAAAAAAACAGTGGGCGATACAGGATTTGAACCTGTGACCTCTGATATGTGAGACCAGCGCTCTGACCAACTGAGCTAATCGCCCAATATCGTTTTTTGTGCAAGCTAATAATATAGCCATAGATTGCTGTAAAGTCAAGAATTTCACTTGAACCGGATTGTTTACAAGCAATCAAGTTAGCAAGTTTGCAAGTTCTGCGATGTTGACAATTTGTCTTCGTAATATAAAATGTTATATTGCAAAAAGGAACTTATTTGTTTCGCCCAGTCCGTTGGAAATTTACTTGGAGTAAAAAGTGGCAAGTGAAAAAGACCAAAAAGAAAAACCGGTATTGACCAAACTAAAGGTCAAAGGTTTCAAATGCTTCAGGGACGAGACCGAAATCGAGATCCGCCCGCTGACGATTCTTGCCGGAGCGAACTCGAGTGGGAAGTCGAGCATTATGCAGCCGTTGCTTTTGATGAAGCAGACGTTCTTTTCCAATATCGCTCCCTCTGATGCATTAGATATAAACGGACCGGATGTGCAATTGAATAAAAAAGAGATGCATTTCAAAACCACAAAACAAAATAATACAAGTAATAAAAATAGTCTAATATTCAGTTTTTCCAGCAATCTCAATATTACCCTTGAATATTTGTTTGAAATCGGCGTTTGGGGTTTAAAAATAAAAAAACTTAGTCTTAATGATAATGAGATTTTATATGATTTGAACGGAAAAATCAAAATGTTATCTAAGAACTTTTCGCCTGAAATTTCTAAGGTTCTTAAAAACATCGACGCTTTTAATACAGAAAAAAGCTTTAGTTATTTGAGTCCACTGAACCACTTTCTCCCAAATGCATTAAAATGCATGCACTTAAAAGGAAACAGAGACGAACCCAAAAGGTCATTTTCCAAGGAATCGAGTACACATACTTACCAAGGATTATTCCATGAATACTATCCAAGCGTACTAAACGATTGGTTTGAAAAGAAAAATGAAAATTATAACAATTTCGAACAAATGGTAAAAAACCTGAATTTAGCTGATGAAATCCGAGTTGAATGCATTGAAAACACAATGATTAAAATATCCATTCGCGATAAAATATCCGGTTCTAACAATGATCATATAAACCTTGCTGATGTTGGATTTGGATTGTCTCAGGTCTTTCCAGTTATCGTCGCCTTATTGCATGCCGAACCCGGTCAGATAGTCTATATCGAACAACCCGAGCTTCATCTGCATCCGCGAGCCCAGTTCGACTTGGCAAAAGCTCTCGTGGACGCCGCTAATCGAGGCGTAATAGTCGTCGCTGAAACACACAGCGATCAATTGATTCTTGGAATCCAGCACCAGATTGCCGGTGACGGTATCGATAATTGGAAAGCGAAAATGCATTGGTTCTGGCGTGATGATGAGGGCGCTTCGCATGTCGATAGTACTGATATTGACGAGAGCGGCAGTTGGAAAAAAGATTGGAAGCAGGATTTCGACGATGTTTACATGTCAAGCCAGCAAAAATATATCAAAAAGTCTTTTGAAAAAAAGAAAAAAATGAAAGAAAAACATGCAACAACAATCTAATCTACAAATCGTGATCGACGCATGCGTCGGTCGCAGAGCTAATGAAACAGGTTCTGAATACGAGAAGGCTGAAATGTGTGGTATTTGCCTGTCTTTAATTCTTGAACATGGCTATTTTATGGTAATGAACGACACAATCGAAACTGAATGGCGTCAGCGAATCTCGAAATTCTCTGTAAGATGGCTTAGAAGTATGTTCAGTTTAAACAGAATTCACATCAGTTCATTTAGCGATATTCATACGCGCGAAATAGTTTTAAACCTGAAAACTCAACAAAGCGTAAAAGAATCGATTAAAAGAGACTTACATTTGCTTGATGCAGCGTTGGATACTCACAAGCGTATAATTTCCGTTGACAATAAAGCAAGAAAATTATTTCGAAAACACTTAGTTTCGATTTGTGTACAATTGTAAAACTTGATATGGATTAATCCCGAAAAACCGGAAGAAAACTGCATCCAATGGCTTAAAAACGGCGCCCGAGAAAACCGATCTCTATATCTATCCAGCTATAAAATCTAAGCCGGTTTTCACTCCAACTCAAACCGAAACGTAATTACCCCTTTCTGGTTCTTCTGCGCCATGCTCGCGTCGAGTTTATTGAAACGCCAACTGCGCAGCGCCAGCATCGAGACGCGCTCGAATTCCGGCTCGCCTTTGGTTAGTGGAGCTACTGAAACGACGCTGCCGTCGGGGGCTGCGGTGAACGACAGCCGGACGGTCGCCTCTTTGTTAACGCCGGCGGGGAATTTGGGGAGGCTGCCGGCGGTTTTGACGCGCGCCGGACCGTCCCACTCGATGGTAAAGGACTCCTGACTGGCGATCTGCTCGGCTAAGACGTCGGTGCGCTTGCCGTAGAGGGCGGAATCGCTCAGCGGCATGGGCTTTAAAGGGGCGCGTTCGCGATCCTGAGCCGCTGCTGATTGCATCGGAACGCGATGCCCGGGACGGGTCGATTCCAGATCGGAGAGATCCGGCTTGCCGGCTTCGGATTGGGCGATCACAGGCTGCCGGTCGCTGTCCGGAACCTTCAGCAGCGGAGAGGTCTCTTCGAGCATCGGTCGTTTCGGCAGTTCGACCTTGGGAGTTGCGCCCCCCCACTTCGGAGATTTCGATCCGCCGCCGTAATCGACCTCAGACATAGCCGCAAACGTCACCGGAGTGAAATCGAGGTCGAACGGCTTTAATTCGAGCGAATACAGATAGAATCCGAAAATCAGCAGCCCATGCAGCACAATCGAGATCACCCAGCCCAGCCGGTTGTCCATTCTGTTCTCCATAATTCCTCATTCCTCCTTCGAGGTCGCGATCAGGAATCGCTCGCCTCCGGCTGCCTTTATCCGGTCGATCACATTGACGGTCAGCGCTATCGACACGCTCTTGTCGGCTTTGATCACAATCGTCTGCGAAGCGCCGTGAACGATGTGCCGCCGCAAAGTCGAAGCCAATCCCTCGAGTCCCGTGCGTTCGTCGCCGACCCAAACCGTGCCTTCGCGCCCTATCGTAACGATAACGCTCTTCTGATCGACCACCTGCGCCGTATCGCTGCGCGGAAGCTGCACCTTGATGCCCGGCTGGATGATATACGTACTCGACAGCAGAAAAAAGATCAGCAGCAGCATCACGATATCGGTCAGCGAAGCCAGCGAAAAAGTCGCAAGCGGCGGGTGTTTCGGCTCAAGCTTCATGGCTCGCTCCCATGATCCGCATTGTTATGTCTCCGGCTTGCTCGATCAATTGGGTGTTTTGCTTCACTATGCCGGCTAAGTAATTGTGAATCACCAGCGCGACGATTCCCACAGCCAGACCGGTAGCGGTCGTTACCAAGGCTTCCCAGATTCCGCCCGCTAAAACGTTGGCGTTCACGTTGCCGCCCAGTTTTTGAATCTGCATAAACGCCCGGATCATGCCGGTCACAGTGCCTAAGAATCCGAGCAAGGGCGTAGCCGCAGCCAAAGTCGCAATAGTTCCCAGCCCGTTTTCCAGCCGGTACAGCTCCTGCCGAGCCGCCGTCTCGATCCGGCTCAACAGATCCGCCTGGCTGGCGACGCCTTCCTCTAAAATCGACGAGACCGAATTGGTAAATGACGGTCCCATCTTGCAGCTAGCCTTGTAATTGACGGGATCGGTTCCCGGCAGAGCCGATTTCCATTTGGTTACAAACCGCGCCAGTTCTTTCTTTTCCTGTTTAAGCGCCAGGTACCGGCTGATTCCAAGCGCGATTACGACCACCGAAGACAGCAGTATCGGCAGAATAATCCAACCGCCCCTGATCAACACCTCGAGAAGGTTCATTTATGACCTCTTCAAGCTTTGTATGTTAAAGTTTTGAATGTAATCCTGTGAAAATAAAAAACCAGTAGGGCAGGCGTCCCTGCCTGCCTTCTCGATCCTCCTGGATCGCACTGGCAGGCAGGGACGCCTGCCCTTGAGTGCGCGCTTCAGCGCGTACCGGACGCCTCATGCGCGCTGAAGCGCGCACT
>CAZWOY010000340.1:0-4790 GCA_964635255.1 uncultured bacterium | reverse complement strand
CGCTTCAGCGCGTACCGGGCGCCTCATGCGCGCTGAAGCGCGCACTCAATGTGATAATTTCGGCTATTTTCATGCTGCAGGGCAAAATAGGAAACGAGAAACACAATTTGACAAAAATACATAATTCAGACATCGGCATTTTTAAAGACAAGTGGGAAAAGGTATCTGGAGAGTTAATCAGGTCTGAGAATGATACTCCGCTTGATGTTCTGCTGGGTGGGGTTTTTGGCGAGTTCAAGCCGCTAAAGATCGTCCTAGGAAAGAATGCGCTTGATAAAGACGCGATTGACAAATTATCGGAAAATTATGAAGTTATTTTGAACCTTAATAACGAACTGCCGGACATGGACGAAATTATTGCGCTTTGCGAACGGGCGGATATTGGAATTACAAAAATCGATGGTTTGATAATAGATACCGGCTCGCTGGTTCTTACCGGAAACGATTCAAGCGACCGGTTATGTTCATCTCTGCCTCCGGTGCATATTGGGATCGCAATTAATGCGAAACGTTTCCGGGACCTCGCTGAATTTACCGAACAGATCGCTTCCGACTATTCTTACACTTTGATCACAGGTCCAAGCCGGACTGCGGACATTGAGAAGAACCTCGTTTTAGGCGCGCATGGTCCCCATCGCGTAATTGTGATTCTCTGATTTGACCCGGAAAGCGAGTCTAATTGTCTCTAATACGATTATATATGTGGAGTTACCTTGATTGAAACAATTCACATTGCTATATTGACAGGCTATGGTATATTTTAAGGCAAAACATTTGGCGAAAATACCGCATTTGGCATTTGCGATTTCATTGCTATTTCTTTTAGTAATGGCGGGGTGCGAACAATCCAGCGGTCCGGTGGGCAGCGAAATCGGTTCTGATCTTAGCGGGGAGGTTTTAGAGGAATCGTTTTTCGTCGAAGAAGATACAAGTTTTGCTCCTGATCCTGTAAGTACGGGAGCAAGCCCTTATCTTTTCGCCGGATCGTCGAGCGGCGTCCGCTCGCTGGGACTGTTGAAGTTTTACCGTCCATTGCAGCCGTTCAGCTGGCGGATAGACAGCGCCGTGATTAGTCTGCATTATAAAGGCGGGATAGGATCGGGAGAGATTGAGGTTCAAGGCCAGGTTCACGATTTTTCCTGGAGCGAATCGGAGCCTCCCTTATGGGAAGAGGTTCCGTCAGGCGATGAATACATTTCAGAGTTTCCCGATGTATCAGGCGACAGCGGTTCTATTTCCGCCCGGATAAATATTGACTGGATCGATGAATGGCTAAGGTATGAATACCCTAATCCTGACGACACAACCTGGACGGACGCCACTCGAAATGACAGCGCTCTGACGTTTAAAATCTGGAATGACTCGCCCGAATCCATCGACCGAATCGTCAGATTTTATTCGCGAAATACTTCCGCAGATTCGCTGCGACCAAAACTGGAAATTTTCATCACGGCAAAGGACAGCGCCGAAGGAATTGAATATCCCGATACTCTCAGCTCGGTTCCGGCAATGGATATTTTCGTTGTGAAAACAGATTCCGTGGATATCGGCGTCGATCTTTTGATAGGCAGCGGTTCGATTCTCCAGAGTAATATGCGATTCAATTTCGACGAGCTTTACGAGCTGAAAGATCGATATCATTTAGTTGTAAATTACGCGCAATTGACTTTGCATAAGATTCCCGGTCGTTTTCCTGAACTGCCGGAGACCAATTCGATCTGGCCGTTTAAGCTCAATGATATGATGGGTATTTCCGATCCGTTAAATGCGCAGGAAGCGGGTTTAACGTATGTGCCAACGGCGATAGATTCAACTTCGGAAACGGTTGAAATAACGGTAACCGGAGCTGCGACTCAATGGATAAACGACCGCGAAGAAAATTATGGATTGGCGCTTCATTCAGGCGCGGAAGGACTCAACCTGGATCGTCTCGCTTTCTATAGTTCCGAAGCCGCCAATTTTGAGGTTAGACCGGAGTTGTTCGTGAAATACACTAAAATTAAAAAATGAGATCTTATTTGCGAGTATGATGCATAACCGTTCAAAATTTGAAAAGCGACTAATCTTTACCGGATTAACCATAATTTTTTTAACGCTTTTACTTTGCAATTCCGCCTATTCCGGTTCGGCTTATTCGGCGTTGGGATTCGGGCTGGGAAATACTGGCATTAACGCCCGGTCTGCGGGTATGGGCTCGATTTCGATAGCGCTGCCGGATTCGCTCAGCCTTGATCTTCAAGCGCCGGCGGCATGGGGTGGAATAGCGACCGTCCGGTTCAGCCTAACCGGTAATATTTCGCGAGTTTACTCTGAAGATATCAACGGCGGCAGCGTCGATGATCACGGACGATTTAATGGCGCGGTGATGGCTGTTCCATTTGGTCGCGGAATAGTTTTTGGGGTAACGCTGAGTCCGTTTACGAGAATGAATTACAAGTGGTACGCGGGCGACTATGAAACGGACGCCGAGCGGCTGCAGGGACGGGGTGGATTTACACAAAGTCTTGTAGGTCTATCTTTTCCGATAAAGAAAAACTTAAACCTCGGTCTGGCTTTGCGGGGGATATTCGGTAAAATTGAAAAACACTGGCAGATCGATTTCGAGGATCCTAACGAATTAGGCGCTTCTCAAACGATCAGCGACCGCTATAAAGGCGTGGGGGGCTCGCTGTCGGGTTCATATCTGCACAAGTCGGGCTGGTCGATCGGATTCAATTTCAACAGCAATGTAGAAATATCGGTGGACAGGCAGGAGGTCGTCAAGCAGGGATATAAAACTCAATACGATTCGACAGTCACGTTGGACACTAAGTATGATTTGCCTGTAGATTTCAGTATTGGGATCGGCAAGAGGTTTAAGAGACATAGTTTTGGATTGGAGACCGCATTCTATAATTGGGATTCCGCCGAAGAACCCGCTTCCATCACAGGCGATTTTCAAAATGCAAACAGAATCTCAGTTGGGTGGGAATGGACTCCCGGCTACAGAGCTTTTGATCCGCGTTGGAGAATGTTCACTTACCGCGCCGGCGTTTATTTGAACGATCACTATGTTAAAAGCGGTTTACAAAGTGAAACTGATTCTGAGAATTATCAGCCATCCTATTATGGAATATCCGCTGGAATTGGAGTTCCGTATTTTAATGGTTTGTCAAGACTGGATTTTGGAATTGAATACGGATGGATGGGAGATAAGCAAAAACACGGAGTTTCAGAAGACTTTATCATATTTACCATAGGTTTCAATCATTCCGAAACCTGGTTTGTAGGTCAACGGGAAAAAGACAGGTAAAAGGAGATAGAAAGAAAATGCAGTTAAAAGAACAAAAATCGATTGCATATATATTTTTTGCGCTTCTGGTGAGCTTGACGCTCTATTTTGGCTGCGCCCCGCTTCCCCCGGCTGAAGAGGAGCTTGTGGAAGAGGAAGAGGCTATGCTGCCTGAATTGACCGAAGCAGAACGCGACAGCATTATGAATGTTCATCGCAGTTTCGCCCATGAGTATTGGAAACAGGGCAATTATGAGAAGGCTTTGGCATATTTCGATACGATCCGCACGCTTGATTACGAGCATGAGCATAAAATCTACAGAGCTTTAGCGGATTGTTACATAAACACAGGTCAGATCGAGGAAGCGATCGAAGCCTATGAAGAAGGCGTTAAATACTTCCCCGAAGATGATTATCTGCACGCAAGCTTATCCCATATGTATAGGAATCAGGGCTGGTACGAGGAAGCTATTGAGCAGCTGAAGGCTGCAATCGAGATTAAACCTGACGAGATAGAGTATAAGAAAACGCTGGCGGAACTTTACGAAAAGGCGGATGATTGGGATGGAGCGATCAGGACTTACGAAGAACTGACGCAATTGCTGCCGGAGGATACCGGATTGAAAGACAAGCTTGATAATATAATCAGGCAGCATCGTAATCCAGAGGAATATTTAAGCGCCCTTAAAGAAGGAATTGAGCAGTTCCCTGACGATATGGAAAGACGCTATAAATATGCGCAGACTTTGATTGATCAAGGCTACAATCGGAAGGCGGCTGAAGAGTTTCGATTCTATGCCAAACAAATGCCGGATGATACGAAAGGCTGGAAAGGATTAGCCAATTCACTGGATAATCTCGGGGAAACGCGGGGAGCTATAAAAGCCTATAAAAAACTGGTTGATTTGGAACCGGATAATCTTGAAGCAATGACAGCCATCGGTAAAGACTATCTGCTTCTAAATGAATGGCAGCAAGCGCGCAACTGGGGTTACAGGGCTTTAGCCAAAGATTCGCAATATGGTCCGGCCTGGATATTATTGGGTGATTTATACCAGAAGGCAGCGGACGATGCTTCCGGAGACCAGTTAAAATACGATGACAAACTGGTCTATACGATAGCCTATGGATTTTACAAACGCGCCGCGACGTCATCGGATCCCCAGGCAAGATCGGACGCCAAAAGGAGCATGGCAATGTTGAAAAATTCCGAGGCGGTGCCGTCTAAATCCGATAAATTTATGCATTTGAAGGATACACGACCAACAGATGAAGCCTATAATTGGATCGATGAAAACTGGAACGAGACTAAATATATCGATGAGTATTTGGAAGAATTGGGTTAGGCTGATTTAGCTATTACTCAGGTCAAAAAAAGGTTTCAGCAGGGCAGGCGTCTCCGCCCGCCGGGTTTAGTCGCAATAAAACCAGGCAGGCAGAGACGCCTTCCTTACTGAGGAATAACCTTTTATTACTATGTGCAGAAAAAAGTGTCATTGCGAGTCTGCCTTTAGCAGAC
>CAZWOY010000339.1:0-4815 GCA_964635255.1 uncultured bacterium | reverse complement strand
GGAGATTGCTTAGTCTGCTAAAGGCAGACTCGCAATGACACTTTTTACTGCACTTGGTAATAGTAAAGTATGCATTCCCACGCGGGAGCGTGGGAACGAGTTTGCAATATGCACACTATTTATTACACATCGTAATAACAATTGATATTTCAATTTTTAAAGTCTATCTTGTCTATTTAGCTGTTGGATCAAACAAAGCTGCTCGCTCTAACATCAAATAAAATTAGAGGCGTCCATGTCCGAAAATACCGAATCTTTTGACATATTCAAAGATTTTTTCGAAAACGCCAACGATCTCATGCAGGTCGTCTCACCGGAAGGGCGGTTTCTGTATGTCAATAAGAAATGGAAAGATGTGCTGGGATATAGCGAAAATGAATTGAAAGATATTTCAATCTTCGATATTATTCATCCACTGCAAATCGAACATTGCCGGGGAGTGTTTGAAGAGGTTCTTAGCGGCGAGAATGTTCAGTATGTCGAAACGGATTTTGTTACCCGCAATGGAGAAGTAATCTCAGTCGGAGGGATGATAAACTGCCGCTTTGAGGATGGGAAACCTGTCAACACGCGCGGTATTTTTCGGGATATAACCGATCAGAAAAGAACCAGGTTAGCCCTTCAGGAATCGGAAAAACGCTTGCGCAATATTACCGGCGCTGCAAAAGACTCGATTATTATGATGGATAATTACGGCAGAATATCATTTTGGAATCCAGCGGCGGCGGAATTATTTGGATATTCCGAAAAAGAAGCGATCGGCAAAGATCTGCATTTTTTAATAGCTCCCAGCAAATATCATAAATCATACAAACAAGGTATAAGGAAATTTCTAAAAACAGGCGAAGGCTTCGCAGTGGGGAAGACTCTCGAATTATCGGGACTGCACCGCAGCGGGAAGGAATTTCCAATCGACATCTCGGTTTCGGCTTTAAAAATGAACGGCGACTGGCATGCCATAGGGATCATTCGCGATATTACCGAAAGAAAAACTATTCAAGAGTCCCAAAGACGCTTCGAGTCGATGCTGGAGGAAACTCAGAATTTGGCTCATGTCGGAAGTTGGGAGCTTCAAGTCGAATCGGATTCCATGATCTGGTCGAAGGAAACCTATCGTATTTTTGGCTTGGATCCTGATAAGACAACCGCCTCAAAAGAACGGCTGTTCAAATTGATTCATACGGACGATATGGAGACGACTTTATCCTATTTGAGTGAAGCTATTGAACAAACAGTTCCGTTTGAAACGAACATGCGGATTGTCAGGCCGGATGGTAAAATGAAAATACTATTCACGCGTGGAAAGCCATTATCCGGCGAGGATGGAAAATGCTATAAAATAATCGGGATGGTGCACGATATAACCGAACAGGTCCAGGCTCAGGAAGCGTTGATGGAAAGCGAATATAAGCACAGAATGCTGCTTTCCAGCATTAAGTCTCCCGTATTGGCGCTGACCGAAGACATGACTGTGTTATATCATAACGAAGCTTACGGCTCGTTCCTCGATTTGCGAGACAAGAAGATCGAAGGCGAGAAGATACACGAATTATTTCCAAGTTTTGCCGAAACCGAATCTTTTAAAGCCTATCGGGAAACGCTAAAAGATGGTAAAATACGAGTTATTCAAGGCAAAATGGGAGACAGGTTTCTGAACGCCCGTATATATCGAACTCCCTGGGGAATACTCTCTATAGCGGAAGATATTACCGAAAAACGCCGGTCGGAAATAGCGTTGAAACGGCGCGAAGCCATACTTAGAGCGGTGGCGTTTTCGGCAGAATCTTTCTTGAAATCAACCGCTTGGCACGAAAACATACAGGATATTCTTGCCGCATTCGGAAAAGCCAAATCGATCAGCCGAGTATATTTGTTTCAAAATAGACGCGATAAGGATGGCGTATTGTACGCGACGCTCGAATATGACTGGACCGATGAAGGAATCTTAAGACTCTCAGGCAATGATAGAATCCAGAAATTGTATTACGAGATCGGCGAATTGAAAGAATGGAAACCGGCTTTTGAGAGGGCGGAAGTCGTATCCGGACATTCGAAGGATCTTCATCCGCGGTTTCAGGAATTCTTAGCACAATTCGACACGAAATCCTTTCTGATTGTGCCGATTTTCGCAGGCAGCGAATGGTGGGGATTTATCGGTTTCGACGAGTGTAAAAACGAGCGCGACTGGTCGCCGGCCGAAATCGATTCGCTGAAAACCGCCGCCGCAACCTTCGGCGCCGCCATTTACCGCGATAAAACCGAAGAGGCGCTGAAACAGAGCGAGCGAAAATTCCGGGATTTAGCTAATCTCATGCCCCAGCCGATTTTTGAAATCGATCTACAAGGCAATATAACGTTTATCAGCCGCATAGGAGCGGAAATTACGGGATATACAGAAAAAGAATTCTTAGAAGAAATGAATTCCATGGACCTGTTCGCCGCAGAAGACCGATCCCGTGCGCAGAGGAACTTCCGGAAAGTTTTAACCGGAAAAATGAAAGGCGGCGTCGAATATCAGATTCAAAAGAAAAATGGCGGTAAAATTCCGGTAATCGTCTATTCGACCATAATCAGAGACGAGGAAAACAGAGTAAAAGGACTTCGCGGCGTCGTAGTCGATATAACTGAACAGAAAAAATCTGAAGAGCGGCTGAGAATTGCCAAAGAGGAAGCTGAAACGCTGAACATGCAGCTCGAAGAAGTCGTCAATGAAGCCAATCGCTGGGCGCAGGAAGCGGAAAACGCAAGCCGAGCCAAGAGCGAATTTTTAGCGAAAATGAGCCATGAAATCAGGACGCCAATGAACGGCGTAGTCGGAATGACGGAATTGCTATTAGGCACGCGGCTCACTTCTGAACAAATAGATTATACCGAGACAATCAGATCCAGCGCCGACGCCTTATTGGATATCATAAACGACATCCTCGACTTTTCCAAAATCGAAGCCGGCAAACTTGAACTTGAAAATATCGAATTTAACCTGAGAAACACGATTGAAGAAATCGGCGATATTATGGCGATTAAAGCTTCGATGAAGTATCTTGAATTTATAACCGAATTGCCGCCGGAGATGCCATCCTTTTTAAAGGGCGATCCCGGCAGGCTCAGGCAAATACTTATAAACCTGCTTGGCAATGCGATTAAATTCACGTCCGACGGTGAAATAACGCTTAGGATAGCATTATTGAATGAGTCGGACAACGATATCGATCTTAAGTTTGAAATTAAGGACACAGGAATCGGTATATCTCCGAACAAAGCCGAATCGATATTCGATTCGTTTACACAAGCCGACAACACAACCACGCGCAAATTTGGCGGCACCGGGCTGGGGCTCGCTATCTCAAAACAACTCGCTAAAATGATGAACGGCGATATAGGAGTCGAAAGCGTCGAAGGAAAAGGATCGATTTTCTGGTTTACGGTTAAGCTGGATAAACAGGAGCTCGCCCATAAACAGCAGGAACTGGATACGAGTCTTTTGAAAAATAAAAATATTCTGATTGTCGATGACAACGAAACAAACAGATATGTTTTGAAAGAGCTTTTAAAAATATGGAATTGTTCATTCAGCGAAGCCGCTTCCGGGCAGGAAGCGTTGAAGATTCTAAAACAGAACGCCGTTGAAAATCAGCAATTTGACGCTGCCATTCTGGATATGGCTATGCCCGCAATGAGCGGTAAAACCTTAGCGCAGAAAATTACATCGGATGAGCGTTTCAAGGGGATAAAGTTAGTTCTATTGACTTCTATTTACCAGAAAGAAAATATCAACGAGTTGAAAGAGTTGGGATTTTCAGGATTTCTCACGAAACCGGTGAAACAAAAGTTTTTCTTTGAATGTCTCAATATGATTTTCGATCCGGAAAGAGAGGACGAGATTTTTACAGACCAACGCTTTACAATCGAGAAGGAGGTAACAACTGAACAGAAACAGAAAACGCGGATTTTAGTCGCTGAGGACAATCCGACCAACCGAAAAGTAGTGATGAAAATGCTGCAAAAACTTGGCTATCAGTCCGACGCGGTTGAAAACGGCGAGGAGGCGATCGAAGCATTGTCGAAAAAAAATTACAATATGACGTTGATGGACGTGCAGATGCCGGTTATGGACGGATTTGAAGCTACTAAACAGATTCGCGAACCGGACTCGGGCGTTCTCAACGGAAACATCCCGATTATAGCCATGACGGCTCACGCGATGAAAGGCGACCGTGAAAAATGTCTCGAAGCCGGAATGGACGATTATATTTCGAAGCCGGTTCAGCCCCATAAATTGGATAAAATCATTCAAAAATGGATTTTCGGCGACAAGACAGGAAAAGAGCCCCTGTCGAGCGAATCGAAAAACAACGATGAAGTTTTGAAACTATCCGAACTGCGCGAACGGATCGGCGACGACGATGAACTAATACAGGAAATTTTGAATATTTATTTAGAAGACATACCGGAACAAATCAAGAATCTCGAAATCGCTCTGTCCAATCAAGATTTAAAAGCCATCGACTACATTGCCCACACAATCAAAGGTTCGTCCGGCAATATCAGCGCGTCGAATATGCAGAAGATCGCCCAGAAGATCGAAAAAGAGAAATCGATGAAGAACATAGATAAAATCCAGGACCTAATCGATGTATTAAAACGCGAATTCGAATATCTGCAGAAAGCGATCGACGATCTTTGGAGTTAAAATAATGACAACGAATGAGGATTAATATATGGGAGTCGGCGTCCTCAAATCCACAGCCTTGCGAAATCTGAGCTATTACAAGATATTGGGAGATTGCTTAGTCTGCTAAAGGCAGACTCGCAATG
>CAZWOY010000338.1:0-4847 GCA_964635255.1 uncultured bacterium | reverse complement strand
AACTTCCAACCAAAAACAACCTCGCGTTAAAAATACGTCAAGCGAAAATCTATCTGAAAAATCTTCTTCAAAATCTGCCTTAATAGATAATATATGTTTATCTCCTCTACAAATCAAGTAAAGGAAGAATGCCGGAGATTCCTGACTTTGCAGGAATGACAGCGACTATTTTTTTATTTTCAGACAGTTCGGAACAACAGTGGTCGCGCCGCTTTATTTTGCTCTTTTCTTCACAAACTCGCTTCGCTATCCGCTTACCGCTTGCTGAAAAGGCAAAATCGCTTGTATTTTTAAGTTTATGGCTTCTGAGCGGCAAAAAATATCATCCACCAAAGACCTTCTGCGCGACCGCAATATGCTTATTGTTTTTGCGGTTACACTGTCGGCGACTATGGGGGTGTCGATTATTTCGCCGGCGCTGCCGAAGCTTGCCGGCGTGTTCGACGTCGGAAGGGGAGACGCTATAATCCTGATAACGGCGTTTACTCTGCCGGCGATGATCGTCGCGCCTTTTTACGGCATTCTCGCCGATCGGATCGGCAGAAAGCGCATTCTGGTGCTATCCCTAACGCTGTTTGGCGTAGCAGGCGCCGCCTGCGGATTTGCCCGCGCGTTCTGGCTGCTCATCGTCCTCAGGTTTTTCCAGGGACTGGGCGGTTCCGGATTGTTCACGCTGAACAACACAATAATCGGCGATTTGTATTCCGGCAGAAAGCGGCTGCATGCGATGGGACTGAACGCTTCGTTGATCAGCGTCAGCATGGCGCTGTATCCCGCGATAGGCGGCGTAATCGCCGGCATTCACTGGAGCGTTCCGTTTTTCGCGCCGGTTCTGGCGGTTATTGTGGCTATGTTAGTATTGTTTACGCTGGAAAATCCCGAACCGACCGAATCGGTTACGATCAGAGGCTACCTTAAGAACGCCCTCGCCGATATGTCCCGCTGGAGCATTATCCGGCTGTTTATACTGAATTTTGTGTCCTTCGTGCTGCTGTTCGGTCCGATTATCGCTTTTGTGCCGATGTGGATGGATTTGGAGTATGGCTCTACGGCGAGTGTGATAGGCTTTATCGTTTCGGCGGCTTCGTTCAGCGCGGCGGTGGTTTCCGCGCAGTTGAACTGGATCGAAAAATACCTTCAAACCGGCAGTATGCTGATGATCGCGTTCTTTATTTATACCTTGGCATTATACGTTATCCCATCGATACCTTCGCCCAGCCTGATGCTGATTCCGGCGATACTGTTCGGCGTCGCACAAGGGCTGAACGTTCCCACAGTGCAGTCCTTAGTCGCCGGCGCCGCGCCTTTCAGATTGCGGGGAGCGTATATGGCGATTAATTCCACGCTGATATTAACCGGAGTCACAACGGGACCGTTGCTGGGCAGTCTGGCGTATAAGACTGTCGGCGTGAAGAGCCTGTACTACATCGCCGGCGCCGGCGCGCTGGCAATGGCGATAATACTGGCGATCCGGGGGAGTCAGCTTAACGAAGACATTTCAACGGAGGAGTAAGGCATTTTCGCAGGCTGCATAGGCGAGTTGGCTGGTCTGGGAGCGGCGTTCTGCTGGTCGTGGACGATGATATTTTTCACAGCCGCCGGAAACCGGATCGGCTCCTATTCGGTGAACGTCATCCGGCTGACTTTTGCTCTGCCTTTGCTGGGCGGCGCGACTCTGCTGTTCTTCGGCTCTGACATCGTTTCGCTGTTCGCCGGCGGCAAGCCGCTGCTTTTAGCCCTGTCAGGCATAATCGGTCTGACGTTCGGCGACGCCGCGCTGTTTTATGCGTTAGTGCTGATAGGACCTCGCAAGACGACGTTGATTTTTTCTTCCGTGCCGATCGTAACAACGCTGTTCGCTTTCGCATTGCTTGGAGAGCAACTTGGCGCGCTGGCGTGGCTGGGAATTTTCCTGACCGTATCCGGAGTCTCGTGGGTTGTGGCGGAGCGTTCGAAAGGGCGGTTTCAGGCTGAAGGGAGGCAGAAATGGCTGGGGATATCGGTCGCTCTTATCGGCACGATCTGCCAGGCGATAGGTTTGGTTTTGTCCAAAGCCGGCATGAATGACGCCGTCGATCCGCTTCCGGCGACGCTGCTGAGGATTTTTTCCGGTTTGATCGGCGTCTATGTTTGGACTTTGGCGTCGGGAAAGGTTAAATTAGTAACAAACGCCGTTAAAGATACTCGAGCCATAGTCTATACATTCGGCGGCGCAGTATTCGGACCGTTTGCCGGCGTGTGGCTGTCTGTCGCAGCCGTTCGCTTCACCGAAGCCGGAATCGCTGCGACCCTGATGGGCACGGTTCCGATAATGATAATTCCGGTCGTGTATTTCGTTTATTCGGAAAAAGTATCCTGGCGAGCCTTTATCGGCACAATCATAGCCGCAGCCGGAATTGCATTGCTTTTTCAGAGATAAGGAGTTAAGATGCGAGTGAAAAATATATTTTTCGGAGTTCTATGGACTGCAGTCGCGATCTATCTAATCGTTGCGTTGGCTCAGAGGAGCGGCGGTTGGATTCACATTGCGTTTACAGTGGTTGCGGTAATTGCGGCGGGGTTGTATTTTTATTTTGCGTTTAGGAAACAGAGAGGTTCGAAAGAATGACTGATGAAGAATTGAAAAGGCTGCTTTACGATATTGAATCAGATCGCGTGGAACGCAAGGCTTCGTTGAGCGATAAAGATAAGATTTGTCAAGCGATATGCGCATTTGCCAATGACCTTCCGAACCATAACTCGCCAGGAGTGATATTTATTGGCGCAAACGATGACGGCGGCAGCGCAAACACGCCAATCACGGAAAAAATAATCCTCGATTTAAGCAATATCCGATCGGATGGCAACATCCTGCCTTTTCCATCGATGACAGTTGAAAAGCGAAGAATTGGAGAATCCGATTTCGCGATAGTAATCGTAGAACCGTCGTATATGCCGCCGGTTCGATATAAAGGGGTGACGTGGATCAGAATAGGATCAAGACGCGCTATCGCCACCTTAGAAGAAGAAATGCGTTTGAGCGAAAAACGACAATCACGGAGCATCCCGTTCGATATCTCGATTATGGAAATAGCAAGTCTTTCAAATTTGGATTTGGATTATTTCGAGCGCGGATATTTACCAAAAATCTTACCGCAAGAGGTTTTAAATCAAAATTCGCGAACCACGGAACAAAAATTAACGGCGTTGAGATTTTCACAACAAAAAAATGGAAAAACGATCCCAACTGTTTTAGGAATCTTAACATTAGGCAGCGATATAACTTATTTTCTTCCGGGAGCATATATACAATTTGTTAGGTTTGATGGAGAATCATTAACTGATCCTATCAAGGATGAAAAACGAATAGAAGGCATTTTATCGGAAATACTAAAACAATTAGACAATTTGCTTAAATTAAATATTTACACTGCAATCGATTATAAAACTAAACCCACGGAGATACGTAAACCGGACTATCCTCTCGAGGCATTACAGCAAATTGTTCGCAATGCAATTATGCATAGAAATTATCAGTCCTACACGCCCGTAAAGATATAC
The DNA here is from genome assembly GCA_964635255.1 of uncultured bacterium. Classification (GTDB taxonomy): domain Bacteria; phylum Electryoneota; class AABM5-125-24; order Hatepunaeales; family Hatepunaeaceae; genus CAZWOY01. Next base: position 1,307 of record CAZWOY010000338.1, on the reverse strand, counting down.
TGGTTTTCTGACCGGATTGAAGTTTACAGTCCAGGAGGGTTGTATGGCGAGGTCAATCAGGAAAACTTCGGCTCCGTTTCTTCTTATAGAAACCCAAATCTTGCCGAGGTGATGAAAATGCTGGGGTATGTTCAAAAATTCGGTTTAGGCTTATCTATAGCAAATGAAGCTTTAAAAAGGAACGGAAATCCCCCTTTCAAACCTTTGATTAAAAGCGCTTATGTTACAATTATAATCAGGAAGGCAAAATGAGCGTTCCGATCGTAACATTTTTCAACAATAAAAGCCGCACCGGGAAAACGCTGCTAACGTATAATTTAGCTTGGATGTTTTCCGAACTTGGCTATAAAATTTTAGCAGTCGATTTTGATCCGCAATCGAATCTTAGCTCCGCATTCTTGCCCGACAGTCAATTAGAAGCGCTTTGGAAAGATGGCGATCCCAACAATACCGTTTATGGCTGTTTGAAGCCGATTTTGGAGGGAACCGGCGCGATATTGAATCCGCTTATCGAAAAGCCAGACTACAATCTTAGTCTGATACCCGGCAACGTTAGTCTATTCAATTGTGAAAGTGAACTGTCGAATCTTTGGCGTCTCTGTTTAAACCGAAACCAACGAGCGCATCAAGCGGCGTCTTCTTTTTGGAGATTCCTGCAAGCCGGAGCCAAATCGGTCGAAGCAGACGTTATAATGTTAGATACAGGATCGAATCTCGGGTTTATTAATCGATTTGCATTTATATCTTCAGATTGGATTGTGACGCCGCTTACCCCTGATCTAACCTCGATACAAGCGCTAAAAACCCTGGGCCCGGCAATTAACTCATGGCGCGAGGCATGGATCGATTGTAAATCTAAAATACCGAAGGATTCAGATTTGGAAATCCCCTTAGGAAGGACGTCTCCTTTGGGGTATATAATGCTGCAACACGAAGATAGGCTTGATCGTCCGGTGGACGCCTATCTTAAGTGGCGAATGGTAATTCCGCAAGTCTACCATAGTAAGGTTTTGGATAACAAGATAGAGGATTCTATCTCGATAGAAACAGATAGCAAATGTTTGGCTATTCTGAAACATTACCGCATTCTTTATCCGATGGCGCAATCAGCCAGAAAGCCTGTTTTTTTGCTGAAAGACGCAGATGGAGCGAATGGTTCTCATCAAAAATTAGTCAATATGGCGTATGGTAATTTTAAAAAATTGGCTTTATCTATCGCCGGCAGAATTGGACTGGATATAGACGATTAGGATTATTATTACTACGTGCAGAAAAAAGTGTCATTGCGAGTCTGCCTTTAGCAGACT
>CAZWOY010000337.1:0-4864 GCA_964635255.1 uncultured bacterium | reverse complement strand
TGCAAATCTGACAGCCCCGGCAGGTGTAGGATGCGTCAGAATTGAAAATAAACGCGATTCAAAAGAGATTTTTTTAATGATGCACTATATTTTCTGTAGGACGGATTCAATGGGCAAGAATCCGCCCTATAAACTGAAACTAAAATTTCTAAGAATTCGCTATTTAGCCCAAACCTCGATGTTGCTGATTAGGCATCCACGTCGGGCGTTTGATATATCAGAATCGAAGGTGTAGCCAATACGAAGGTCAGTTGAAGGTCTGTGATCTTCGCTCCACCAATCTAATGAAATAATATATTTGTCCCATTCCCAATCGCCGCCGCTCCAGACAGTGCGTTCGCCTATGTAGTACCATATATCGTCGCTTGGCGAAAAAACAAGAAAGTATATTTCATCGTAACCTTCCTCAGTTTCATATTTCATATCGAAAGAAATCACAATATTTTCTTTGTTACGAATATCAACAGCCTCTTGTGGCCTCAGCCTCATTACAGCGTTCATGTTATTGCCGTAGAGCCCCTGTGAATGACTGCCCCGTCCAGCGCACCATACAGCATGACTGCCGGTTGGCGTTTCTGTCGATACCACTCCCCAGTAATCTTCGCCGGAAATAAGATCATCATATAAATCTCTGCATTCCCATTTATAATCGAGGTCCGAATTATCTGTAAATTGATATTGCCAAATTTTTTCCTTTCTAACCTCCATCGTCACATAAATATGCTGATCATTCACATCGCCTTCAGTATCTACGATTACCCTCGCTTCATAAGTATCATTAAATAATTCCGATCTATCAACGGTAACTACTACATAAGTTGAATCGTCAGAAGTTGTTCCACTATCAGGATAAACGCTTATCCAGTTCACAGAGTATGGATAAGGAAATACACTCCAATTAAACGAACCTTGACCTACATTCTTAATGTAAAACCCAAGAACATCTTCATTGACGCCAAAATCCAAGGTTGTATCAGAAACTGCTAATTCTGGCGGTTGAATTGTCGCTTTAACTGAGATACTCTTATTGTCTCCGATGTTCGGACTGACGTTAATGGCGCACTCGCGCTGTCCGGGCGACAACTTGTTTCGAAAGAGAGTAACCGAAATCCGGTCTTCTTCTGTGGTGGTTGTTCCATTGTCGTCGGATATTGAAATCCAATCTGCTTCGCATGCGATCGCCCAGCTTAGCTCGCCGCCGCCGACATTTTTGATGGTAAACGTCAGATAAGTCTCACTCGTCCCAAAATCGAGCGACATAGTCGAAAGCGACAATTCCGGCTGCGCTTCCGGCGTAGTGGGACTGCTGCTGTCGTCATTGCTGCAACTGTTAATAACAAACACCAATGCAATTGTCAACAACAGCTTTAAAAAGCTTGATAAAGGCTTCATTTTTAAAACTCCTCCAAAGTACTTTTGAGTTTATGTATTGTTAAAAACTTTCGAAGCGCATTTCAGAAAAAATTAAAATGCTGCTTAGTTAATTGTCCTTCTAAAAATTCGAGAGATACCATATGATGCATTCTTCGTTCGGGATTTGGCTCGAAATATTCTCTCGATTCCATCGACGGCTCCTCAACCAATACTTCTAAATGATCCACTTTCACAGCTTTAATTCAGGCTCTTTTATCGGCGTTGGACATCCCGAATTAACGAGAGGATCTCCCACGCCAAATCTGTTTTCAAGCCATAAGTAGCCCATTGAAGCTCCAGCTTTTACAAACTCCGGAATTCCCGGTATCTCTAAAGCGCGCTTTGATCTGGTAAAACCATATTCATCGCGATACAGCACTCTCACTTCTTCCGGTTTAATAGCATTCAGAAAAAACGGCGAATGCGTTGTTACTAACAATTGAGAATGGGTAGTCGAAGCTCGGCATTCTTCAGCAAGATCGGGCAATAATCTTGGGTGAAGAAAATTTTCAGGCTCTTCTATGCCGATAAATGCCGCAGGATCCGGATCATAAAGCGCTACCAAATAAGACAGCATTTTCAGCGTACCGTCTGATGCAAACCGCGACAGCGCCGGGGTTTGGAACGGCGCATCTTTAATTCGCAACAGCAATCTTCCATCGGGCATAGAATCTGCAATTACGTTCTCAAGACGGGGTATCCTTCGTCTCAATTTATCGAGAATGCTTTCAAGCAATTCCGGATGCTGCTCCTTTAGGTACTGTATCACATTAGGAAGGTTATCACCGGTTTTGCTGAGTCGCATTTGAGGTCCCGCTTCGGGCTGGCTGCGAGTATCTTCTATCGATAGATATGAAACGTACCAGTCGATTATAAATTCACGCAAGGAAGCTGCGACCGGATGCTCGGCAAATTGCCCAAGAGTACTGACGGCGATAAGGTCGGGAGAACGCAAAGGCGTCTCGACTCTTTTATCTTGCTCATCTGGCATTTCGCCGCTAATTGCCGATCCTTTTCCCTCTTTATATTCCAATATGCGAAACGGTCTGCCTGATTCTTTCCGCCGCCAATGCATCCACTCTTCAGCGACCACTGGTCCCTTTTGACCTTCGTCGAGTTCTAAATGATAAGTTATGAGCGGTTGCTTGGGTTTTCTGCGAAATTTTAACTCGATAACGATTGGGCCGTCTTGACCTCGCGTTTTTAGCTCTTTGGCGCGTCCGCGCCGATCCCAAGCATGACGAAGACCATATCGAAAACACTCGGATAAAAAATTAAAAACGTCAAAAACAGTTGATTTTCCGCTGCCATTTGGTCCAAGCAAGACCATTAAAGGCGTGATCTCCTTAAATTCAACCGATTTCAACGCTCGATAGTTTTCAACGCGGAGATATTCGATTCGATTCGTCTTTTGCGAACCGCTTTTTACGGTATTTTCAGGATGCTTTAAACTCATCTTTCGCCTCGATAAGGATTCATTCAAGAATGATAATAATTGAAATTACCAAACGCAAGAATTTTATATTTGATCTGAAAGAAATTATTACCAACTCGTTCCCACGCTCCAGCGTGGGAATGCATACTTAACTAAATAAGGTCGATATGCGTTCCCACGCAGGAGCGTGGGAACGAGTGAGAACTTTGCCTGTCAGGCGAGGACGCCTGACAGGCACTCATTTTGTATTTTCGGACAGTCTGAAATAGCTGAATTATCCTTCTTATCCTGTAAATCCATGTTTATAAATTCCTACACCCATTCCTTCTCCTCGACAATCTCCTCCGCCAAATACTGCACAAACTCGTCCGGATCGTTTTTGGACGCCCAGATTACGGCTTTTTTTGTCAGGGAGGTCTCGAAATTGCCTAAGGCGCGGATAGCGTTCATTCTTACGTATTTATCGGGATCGTATTTCAGGGCGGCGACGAGCGGTACGATTGCTTCCGGATTTCTAATCGCTCCCAGGGCGGTTGCGGCGGAGCAGCGGATTTTTACAGGACCGCTTTCCTGATACATCTCATCGGGGCCTTCGACAACGGCAGTCTGACTTCTTCTGTATTTTAACGCCTTGATAAGTCCGGCGACGTTTTCTTTTCCGGCAAGTTCATCGACGTCGGGCTTCCGGAATTTTTTTCTTATAAAATAAATAATTAACAGCACGGCGACCGGTATAAGCCATTCAACGCCAGCTTTGAGTTTCACGAACTCGGCAATTTCCTGATATTTGGCAATTGCAGCTTCTTTATACTTGCCGAAAAAAGCCTTGAACAGCGTGATCAGATCGTCTTTTGTTACCTCGTCGATCGTTTTCTCGCTAAGACTCTTCTCTTCAACCATCAGTTTATAGGTAAAATCGATGAAGCGGAAATGCAGATGGTCAAGCGCTTCGTTAAATTGACTGAAAAAATTGGAGAGCATACTCAGCCCTAATCTTAAAGTGGTATAGCCAATTGCTGTATTTTATTTTAAAATACAGTCTAAAGCAAGGTACAAATTGTCTTAATTTGTTTCGACAGTAAATTCAGTCCGATTACATGCCGATACTCATCCCGCCATCGACAACCAGCATTTGACCAGTAATATAGGAAGCCATCTCGCTGCAAAGAAAAAGATGCATATTTGCAATGTCTTCAGGGGTTCCGAAGCGTTTAATTGGGATCCGGTCTAACATGGCTTCTCGCGTCTTCTCCGGAACCGTCTCCAGCATCGGCGTCATAATCGCGCCGGGAGCTACGCAATTTACAGTAATGCCTGAACTGGCGAGTTCGAGGGCGAGGGTTCGGGTCAGTGAAACGACTCCGCCTTTGGTCGCGGAATAATTGGCTTGCCCGGGATTGCCGAACGCAGCTACCGATGAAGTGTTAACGATCCTGCCCCAGCGGTTTTTTCGCATAGCGCGGATGACGGCTTGACATGGAATCCATGTGCCTTTGAGATTAACGCGCACGACAAAGTCCCACTGTTCCTCGCTCATCCTCATCGCAAGCGAATCTCTGGTTACTCCGGCGTTGTTGATCAGAATGTCCAGCCGGTCGTATTTCTTTAGAATCTGTCCTACCAGTGTAGCCACTTCTTCCTTATGGGCGACGTCAACACGGGCTGCGGCGGCAAAAAATCCTGATGATTTTAATTCTTCAGCGACCTTTTGAACGCTTTCCTCCTGGACGTCCGCACAGACGACTTTAGCGCCTTCTGCGGCGATTTTTTTAGCCGTTTCCGCACCGATCCCCTGACCGGCGCCGGTAATGAGAGCGACTCGATCTTTTAAAAACATTTATGACCTGTATTTAAGATAAAATTATCCCACTTTCCTCTAAAGGATACGGAATGATTTAAATTCGTTGAGTTTGTCTTCTTCTTCTTAAGTCAGAACTCAGTTGATAAATAAACCAAACAGCGTTATTATTACTACGTGCAGAAAAAAGTGTCATTGCGAGTCTGCCTTTAGCAGAC
>CAZWOY010000336.1:0-4872 GCA_964635255.1 uncultured bacterium | reverse complement strand
AATAAGTGAGCGCCTGCCAATAAGTGAGCGCCTGCCAATAAGTGAGCGCCTGCCAATAAGTGAGTGTCTGCCACGTGTCCCCACGTGGCAGATAAGTGTTGCTTATACCGTCAGGTGAGGACGCCTGACGGTCATTCCAAGAAAACAAGTTTTATTCAGAAATCCTTATGCAGTTAAATATGCATGCCCACGCTGGAGCGTGGGAATGAGTTGAATTGGGGTGGTAAAAAGTCTGCCTTCGCAGGAGTGACAAGGCAAGCCGGCTTTAATTCGCAATTCGGCTTTTTACACACGAATCAATCCTGATATGGCAACAATCCCCAATTTATGAGGGCGTGGAGTCGCTATTTAAAACTAATTGCAATTTTCCGGTTGTTACACTTTTTAATCTTGAAATCGATATACCTGCTGTTCTCGATTTTACGCTTTTTGTATTCTAACTCGACTCTGCCGGCTTTGACATTTTTAATTTTCCGATCTGCAGGAATCAGTACCTGGAAAAGAACGTCGCTTTCATTTGTCGCTTCGACTTCCAGCGTAAGTTTGTCATCCTTCAGTTTATAGCCGTATCCGACGCCGCTGTCCGAGGCTTTGCAGCCAACTTTTACTTCCGCATCGTCTATTCCTGCGGCAAGCCAGCGGGGCGACAGCTTCGTTTTTCTAAAGCAGCATAACCTGTCCTCGACGCCCGCCAATCCTTCTATAAAACCATAGAGCATCGCGCTTGATCCCCAGCCGTCCGTTGGCTGGGCTTCGGGGCTCGTGCTGGTTTCGATTGTAGGCGGGGTTTTATCGGGGAAATACCACAGGTAGGTTTCGCCGCTTTCGGAAATCATCCGGCAGTACCTTTCCAGTATATCGACGCCGTACTCCTCAAATCCGTGATCTAAAGCCGCCTTAGCCAATTCGCCCCCGACAAGCGGCATAATGCCGCCGTTGCAATAAGCCCCGCTGATAATCTTTTCATCGCCGAAAATGCCGTCCGGGAAAGGCGGATCGATGGAAAACCACTCAGCGAACGCCTCGGTCTGTTTCCTGCGTTTAAGGTATTCTTTGATAATAAATACCGCCATTTCATGGGTGGCTGCGCCGCGATTAATATCCATCGGATTGCTCAGACTGAGCTGCTTCGTTTCATCGACGCCCTCGATCGATACAGAGCTCAATTTTACAAAATGAGTATAAAAATTTCCATTCCAGCAGACTCGGTTCATCGCCGACCTGACCTTCTCCGCCAGTTTCGCCCACAATGCCGCTTTTCGAGGGCGATTCAAATACAGCGACAGTTTCTCCATAATCCTAAAGGCTTCGTAATAACCGCTGTTGTCGCCGTGCATAAATCCCCAGAACGTGTTCTCGTCTATTTGAAACTGCAGCCAGTCGTGTGTTCCTGCGGTATAGGCGAAATCCCAGGTATCGATGGTATAGGGGCGTTTTATGAGATTGTGCACTTTATCCCAGTAATATTTATGGGTAATTATATAGTTCAGCGCTTTCATCATGCGTGGGAGGAGAACCTGTATCCATTCATCGTCGCCCGTCGCCTGCCAGGCTAAATAAGCCGCTTTTACGAACCGGAATTCGACGTCGGCTTCCACGGGAACGCGCACATACTTTACCCAATTTTCCCGTTCTGACGGCGGCTTTTCAGGAAAGGTCGTGAAATAGTCGAAAATTCTGCCGGAAGCGGACTGTGTTTCAGCGAAGTGATCCACCACGCTGGTCAGGTCGGTCTCGAAATACTTGAATCCCCTCATCATATCCGAATAATCCCGTATCCAGATCGATTTGGCGTCCGGCGGTCGATAGCCGCGAATTTTCTCGCCGTCGATAGCAACGTCCAGAGTGTCCTTCTCAAGAAAGGACTTGACTGTAGGATAAAAATTGTCAAACTCGGGACGACCGGTTTTCATTTCGACTTCTGTTGACATGGCATTTCTTTGCACTAAAACTGCGAACGGGCGTATTGTAGAAAATTTTCTGAATTTTAAGGACGAATTATTCGAATTGCAATCTACAAGCGCTAAAACAAGAGTGGCGTAAATCGATTGACATGCGATTTTGGTTCAGGATTTTTATACACGGTTAGAAATTGCCCGGATGAGCCTCGCTTCATGCGCGCTGAAGCGCGCACTCAATGTGATTAAACCGGCTTTTTTCATGTTCCAAGAAGAAGTACGCTTTATAGACCGTTCTCTGTGTCTTCTGTGTTCTCGGTGGTGAGATCTTTCAATAAGTGCATTTCTTTGCTTCGTCAGCAAACGCTCTCAAACACTCTTCATCCGCGTCGAAGAAATGATCCGACGGCGCTAAAATATATCCGCCGCCTTCTCCCGCACTCTCGAAGCATTTTCTAACCGCCTTTCTGGTTTCATCCGGCGGGCAATCTTTCAGAAAATGAAATTGATCGAATCCGCCGATCATAACCGTCCGGTCTCCGATTCGATTTTTCGCTTCCCGAAGTTCGACGTCGCCGCCCATCGATTTGGGAGTAAAGGTCTCCATCGCATCCGGCTTCATATCGGCGATCATTTCAAGCAGCGGCGTCATTCCGCCGCATGTATGGTAAACGATTCGCTGATCGTTCAAATGCGCCGCTTCGATAAGCTTTCCGTCGTAGGGCGCTACGAATTTATCGAAAATATCAGGCGAAATAACCGTCGATGAAGCGCTGCCGCCGCCCAATTCGATTAGATCGAAATGAGCGTTTTTAAGCGATTCGATGTATTTTCGCTTGCGTACTAATAAAACCCGAAGCAGTTCATGCACCCATTCGGGATCGCTAAAGGTCTCGATTATCAGATTTTCCACGCCAAACAATACCGCCGCATCCTGCCAGCAGCCGGGCTGACCGTAAATATCGAAACCGGGAATCATGCCCCGAACCAAACCGCGTTCGCCGTATGCTTCATACTGCCGGTTCACGGATTCGACATTGCAAAGGGGAGCCGGCGCAAAACGCGCAAATATTTCGCCGTCCTTTTTCTCTTTCAATAGCGGTTCCGCGACCCACACCGTTTGATCGTTTCCCTGGAGAACCATCGAGAGTGATTTTGCAGGAGTTTGGATGGTAAATTTTGTCGCAGCGTACACCGGATCGTCGATAATCTCGGTTTTTATCCGCCAATTATCGCTGCAGATTCGCGGCGCTTCCAGATAGGCTAATTCTCCCTGTTCAGGATCGAAATAATCGCCGTTGGCTTCATCCGGCAGATGCTCTACCGTCCATAATATCGGATCGAATCCGAAATAGGCGAAAAACTCCTGAACGCCCATCCCGTTCATGTATTCGTCCAAAAAATAGGGCATGACATGATGAGTCGTTACCGGCAGACGATCAGGAATTTGCCGGTTTAGAACTTTTAGGAATCTTTGTTTCGAGGTCATGAGCATTTTAAATAGAACATTGATGAACGCGAATGCAGCAGATTACCACGGACAACTTCACAAAAACCTCTGTGTCCGCTGCGCCTCGGTGGTAAAATTTATCATCCGAACTTACTCAGTACTTCTGCTCATCCTTAGGCACAAACCATTCATCGAATTGATAGCCCGGTCTGAACGGATAGAGTTTCACCCCCTTGTACCTTTTATCGTAAGCCGGTTTGCGCATGCCGCTGAACAGGAAGGTATAAGGCTGTTCGTCGTGAAGAATCTGTTGGAACCGATGGTACATTTCGACACGCTTGTCCCGATCGAACTCGACGCGCGCGGCGTCGATTAATGAATCGACGGCGGCATTCTTGTACTGAACATGGTTCGAGCCTCTGCCGGTCGCCGATTCCGAATGCCACACCTGCTTCGGATCGCCTTTCATGCCGAACACCCAGCCAAGGTAGCAGGCGTCGAAATTGTGGTTGCGGATATAATTGTTGATAAAGACCGACCATTCGAGCCGGCGAATGCTCATCTCAATGCCTACCATATAGAGATCCTCGCGCAGAATCGAAACCAGTTGATCCGCTGTGGGGCTGCCGTTCGGAATCAGAATCTCGAATTTGAACTCAAGCGTATCCTTCTCCAGTATTCCATCATTGTCAACATCCTCCCAACCCTGTTGGGTCAGATATTCCAACGCTAATTCCGGATTATATTTATAAGGCGCAATAGTGGAATCGTAATCGGGACCGTAGTGGTAAAACGGACCGGTAACTATTTCGGCAAACCCAAACAACAGTTTTTCGGCGATATCTTTCCGCCGCACCATGTGGGTCATCGCTCTGCGCACCCATTTATCCCTGAAGATTGGATGTTCGCAGTTCCAGCCGAGATAGTTGTAACTGGGAATAATGTAAGTGGCTTTAACATAGTCGTCCAGGAATTTCTGCCGGTTGGTCATCGTAAGATACTGTATAGTCTGCAGGCTCTCCATAAAATCGATTTCACCGTTTTTAAGCGCGACTAATGAAGCTGTATAGTCTGTCAGCGCTCGCCAAACGATGCGATCCAAATAAGCGTATCCCTCGCCGCGCCAGTAATCCTCATTGCGTCTAAGAACGATTTCCTGTCCGGTTGTCCAATGGTCGAAAATATAGGGTCCGCTGCCAACGGTTGGAGCGCGATTTTGCTCATGCGTATTAAAATTTTCGCCGAATTTTTCAATCCGCGTGTGAATATCCCGGCATAGCGCCGCTAAACTGTCCCGCATTGGAAATGCGCCTTTAGACGCCTGCCGATCGATCTCCCCCGCTAAATCTAAAACCGAAATAACCTTTGTCAGAGACGCTCTCGATTCATCCAGCCAGCGCAATCCCGAGCCGCTCTCATCCTTTTCCTCAAAATAGGTTCTCGCCCAGACAAATTTCTCCGGCGAGGTCAATTCAGCCCAATTATCGGCTTCCCTGATAATATCCGGCCATTCTATCTTGTCCT
>CAZWOY010000335.1:0-4895 GCA_964635255.1 uncultured bacterium | reverse complement strand
GTGGGCGCGCTTGCAGACGCGGGCGTCTGCAAGCTCACTGGGGCGTCTGCAAGCTTACTGGTTGCAAGCTCACTGTCTGCAAGCTTACTGTCTGCAAGCTCACTGGTTGCAAGCTTACTGTCTGCAAGCAATTACTCGTTCCCACGCTCTGCGTGGGAATGCATCATTAGCTGAACGCTTATTAAGCAGCGAAGTTATACCGAAGCAGAGTGGGCGCGCTTGCAGACGCGGGCGTCTGCAAGCTCACTGGGGCGTCTGCAAGCTCACTGGGGCGTCTGCAAACTTACTGGTTGCAAGCTCACTGTCTGCAAGCTTACTTATTTTTAAAAAATGCCAAAACAGAAGAAAAAGCAAGAAAATCCTTTAGAGATAAAATGCAGCCGCGTCGCTAAAACCATTATCCGCCGCGCTTTGAAGGAAGATTTGCGCGACCGGGGGGATATAACGACGCGCGCGATCGTTCCTGTGGCGCAGACGGGATCGGCGTTCATCATAAGTAAAGCCGATGGCGTTATTGCCGGGCAGAAGGTGGCTGCAGGCGTGTTTGAGATGCTGGATAAATCTGTGAAATACAAAATACTGATCCCGGACGGAGCGAGTGTTGCAAAAGGAACGAAAATTGCCCAAATTATAGGTAAGATGTGGGTTATTCTTGCCGGCGAACGCACGGCGTTGAATATTTTAGGCAGATGCGGCGGCGTTGCTACATTTACTAATAAATTCGTCCAAGCGGTCGAGGGGACGGGCGCGAGGATAACCGAAACGCGGAAAACAGCTCCGGGCTTGCGCTATTTAGATAAAGGCTCCGTAATCGCCGGCGGCGGCGTCAACCACAGATACGGCTTGTGGGACGCTTTTTTAATCAAGGAAAACCACATCGCCGCGATCGGCGGGATAGTTGAAGCGATTAATGCGTGTCAAGAATATTCCGCAAAATATGGACGATTTAAAGTGATGGTCGAAGCGGAAGATTTTGATGAGTTTAAATTAGCGGTTTCCGCAGCGCCGGATCGAATTCTGCTGGATAATATGGACGTCGAACAGATCAAGCGATGCGTGGAATATCCGCATGAAACTATCGAACTTGAAGCGACCGGCGGCATTAATCTTAATAATGTTCGCTCTTATGCGGAAACCGGCGTTGATTTTATTTCTTTGGGAACGTTAACACATTCAGTCGTCAACCTGGATTTAAGTTTGTTAGTCGAAACGAAACAGTTGTAAATAAATCAGATAAAGGAAATTCCAAACATGAACGGAAATCAGGACATTAAAAGGCTATATCGTTCCGACGATGATCGGATCATTGCCGGAGTTTGCGGCGGTATCGGCGAGTATTTCAGCATCGATCCTGTTCTGATAAGAATCATAGGCGTTGTCTCGCTGTTCGTACACGGAGCAGGCGTCATTGTTTATATTCTGGCGTGGCTGCTGATTCCGAGAAAGCCTTTAGAATACTATTAGAGTCGATTAATCTGTTTTTTTACGAACAGATAAATCGGTTTCCTTAACTAAATTCAGCAGTCAATCCACCATCATATCCAAGAATCCGAACCAGGCATGAGTCAATCTGAGGGTGAAGCAAGGCAATCTGAGAAAAGCCCTCATCGAGGAATCGGTTGTTTTGGTTGGATGTTAGTATGGATCGGATTGATTTTGCTGTTCAAGAACTACTGGTTTTTGGTCTGGGAATATGTACTGTTTTCCGTCGGATTAATCCTCTTTTATTTCGCTTTGAGCAGTTCCGATAAACAGCATCTGTTCCCAGGCGCTATTCTTATAATCGTTTCCGGTTCGCTGATACTGCGTGGAATCGGCTGGATCCATTTTCCCCTCTGGAATATCTGGCCTATTTTATTCATTAGCGCCGGCGTATCTTTTCTGCTGTTATGGATCGCTCGCGAAGCCGGCGTCTGGGTATTTATCCCCGGCGGATTGCTATTGTTTATCGGTTCTTACGGTTTGACTGAAAATTCCTGGTGGATTTATCAAAGATGGCTTAGAAACATCTTTGATCTCTGGCCTGGAATATTGATTATTTTAGGCGTCTTTCTGATTCTAAGATATTGGCGGAAGAGCCGGTCGCAGGATTCTTCATAAACGAATGCCAGGCAATGCGAACATTCAAACGACAAGAACATGACGGACGATGCTGTAGATAAACCGAATAATAATAAACCCAAGCTCGAAGTTTTAGCTGAACGCCGCAATGACTTAGCTCTGCAGCGTACATTACTCGCCATTGAAAGAAACTTCAGCGCCTGGATCAGGACCGGATTAGCAGCGGTTGCCGCGGGTTTGGGTATCGCTCATCTTCTCTGCGCGCCCGGAATGCCCAAACTGAGTTGCATTATAGGTTTTTTCTTCGTTTTATCCGGCGCGATAATTTTCTCAGTCGCTCTGCGCAGTTATTGGAAAGCTCACGCCCGGATGGAAAAAGAGGGAATGCCGGTTACCCCGATGTGGGTTTTTGCCGTATTGACGATATTATTGGCGGCCGGAGCGATACTGGCGTTATTTTTACTATTTCTCAATGGGAAGTAAACTTACAGGAGGAGTCAACCCGTGAACAGATTTTCCATTTTATCAGTCGTTTTGATTTTATTGTTCATATTGTGTTCATCGATCGTTGCCGAAACTGCGGAAACGGAAAATGAACAGAATATGGATATTGACGCCGCCAGTATCGATCCCTACAATCCCGATGCGGGAGAATTTCTGAAAACGGACATTTCCCAGTTGAATAGAGCCGCATACGAAGCTTATCGGGAAGGCAACTATGAGAAATCCGCCAAATACTATCTGAAACTTCTGCAATACGATATAAGAAACTCAAATGGAATTTACAATCTGGCTTGCTGCTATGGTCTTTTGGGAGAAGATACGCTCGCTTCGGATTATTTAAAACTCTCTTTCAAAGCCGGTTTCGAAGACGTCGGACACATAAAAAATGATCCCGATTTCGAAAAAGTTCGAGAAACCGCAGTTTTCAAAGCTGCGATTGACAGCGTTGAATACTGGTCAGGGAAAAAATTATCCGGTCTGGGAGAATTTGGATATATCGAAGCCAAATCTTTGCTGAGGTACCGGATCCATTATCCTGAAGGATATGATTCCGAAAAAGAATACAATCTGGTTATCGGTTTGCACGGTTACGGCGATAGTTTCGATAACTTCAGCCGCTTGTGGAATCGGATGGAAAATCCCAAATTCGTTTATGCCGCACTTCAAGCTCCTTATCCAATGGCTGGCGGGAAGAATATTGGCTACAGTTGGAATACATGGGATCAAAAGGACGAATCGATCGGTATGAAATCGCAGGAACTGACCGGCGTTTATGTAGCGGAAACTGCGCGTATGATCAAAGATAAACTGAAGATCGGTGATATTTATCTTATCGGATTCTCACAGGGCGGCGGTTTGACGTTTACAGCCGGTATAGCCAATTATAAGGTTTTCGACGGCGTAATTTGCTTCGGAGGCTGGCTCGATACCAACAGGCTTTCGGAAAAGCAGATTAAGAAAGCAAAGGATCTGCGGGTTTTCATAGCTCATGGAAAAAACGACAGAATGGTGCAGCCGGATATGGCGATTGAAGCCAGGGATATACTTATAAAAAACGGCTATGCAGTTGATTATTCAGAATTCGAAGGCGGTCATACTATCGATCAAGACGCCTTGAAAGCTGCTGTAGATTGGCTTTATCTGGATGATTAGCAGTGTCGGCGACTGACGTAGAAGGATATTTTCGGGAGACGCAGCGATTCAGGCAGCTCTGGCTTTGGTTTTTTCTGATCGTTACCGCCGCATTTCTTATCTATGGGTTGATTCAACAGCTTTATCTGGGCGTCGCATTAGGGAACAATCCGGTTTCCGATTTTGCGCTTATACTGCTGAGCCTTGTTTTCGGCGTTGGCATGCCGCTGTTCTTTTATTCGATTCGATTAATTACGGAAGTGAGGTCCGACGGCGTTTATGTAAAGTTCTTCCCATTTCACCGGAAGTTCCACAAAGTTGATTTCAGTGATATCGAACATTTTGAAATCCGGTATTACAAAGCGTTAAAGGAATACGGCGGCTGGGGCATACGCTATGGGTTGAACGGAAAGGCGTACAATGTCAGCGGCAACAAAGGCGTAATGTTGCATTTGCAGACCGGGAAACGGCTTCTGATCGGCACGCGGAAACCGGAGGAATTTTACGATGCGCTTAAGAACGCCGCCGGCGATGCAGGCAAAGCAACATGATAATAACCAGGGTTAATGCCCTTGAGTGCGCGCTTCAGCGCGTACAGGGCGCCAAGTGCGCGCTGAAGCGCGCACTCAAAGGCAGGCTCCCCGGATTCGGAGAAGCCGGGCTGTTTCGGGTTCTTGGCGTCTTTGTGGCTAATTCTATTTCCCAGAGAGTGACTATGCAATGCTGACAATCCGATGCGCGAAATGCAAAGCGAGGCTTTTCAAATATCGAAAATATGGCGGGGGGCGTCTCCTAAGATGCTGGAAGGAACGAATTGTTGCGGATTATACCGTTAAAGACGGCGATGAAGTGAAATGCAAATGCGGGAACCTGATCGGGATCGATATGGGTAAGATGATTAAAATGAAACAGAGTTCTTATGACCGGCATGGTTCGATTACGAGAGGTAAGAAGAAATAGTCTCGGATCCAAAAAGAAAATGTTGCTACTGTGTGCGTTAAATAGTGTCCATACTCCTTGATGCATATAAACCAAAACTCGTTCCCACGCAGGAGCGTGGGAACGAGTCGGTAAGGTCGATATGCGTTCCCACGCAGGAGCGTGGGAACGAGTCGGTAATTTGTACACTATTTATTGCACTTGGTAATATTACTACGTGCATGAAAAAGTGTCATTGCGAGTCTGCCTTTAGCAGACTA
>CAZWOY010000334.1:0-4913 GCA_964635255.1 uncultured bacterium | reverse complement strand
CCTACCTAAGATATTTCCTTTGTGGGAGCGCATTCGAATCACTTAATAAGAAGAAAAAATGCAAAAACAATACATAATCGCCTTCCTCCTACTGGTCGCTGCCGCATCGTGGTCGGCGGAGATCCATCAGATCGACGTGGATGGGATCATTAATCCGGTTTCGTCGAAGTTTATTATCGAAGCCGTCGATCGGGCGGAGGAAGAGGGCGCCGAAGCGTTGATAATTAATCTCGACACGCCGGGCGGGCTGCTGGAGGCGACGCGGGACGTCGTTCAGCGTTTTCTCGGCTCCGAAGTTCCCGTAGTAGTCTATGTTTCGCCAAAAGGCGCGCGAGCCGGATCCGCCGGAGTGTTTATCACGCTTGCGGCGCATATCGCGGTAATGGCTCCCGGAACCAATATCGGCGCAGCGCATCCGGTTACAGTCGGCGGCGGAATGCCCGGGCAGGGCGGCGAACAGGATACGACCGGAAAGAGCGCCATGAGTGAGAAGATAACCAACGACGCCGCAGCCATGATCCGCTCCATAGCCGAACAACGAGGCAGAAATATCGAATGGGCGGAAAGCGCCGTCCGCACCAGCGAATCGATTACCGCAAGCCAGGCGGTCGAATTAAACGTAATCGATTTCATTGCCGAAGACGTCGATGAAATCCTCGAAAAAATCGACGGCTGGATAGTAAAATTTAAAGAGAGCGAAAAAACGATCGCTGCGGAAGACGTCGAAATCAAGAAGTTCGAGATGGATTGGCGCGAAAGGCTGTTCGATCATGTCAGCAATCCCAATATCGCTTACATTTTTATGCTGTTGGGGATTTACGGATTAATTTACGAGCTTGCGAATCCGGGAGCGATCCTGCCGGGCGTGATCGGCGGCATCTGTTTACTGTTGGCGTTTTTTGCATTTCAGACTCTGCCGATCAATACGGTGGGTTTGCTGCTTATAATTTTTGGAGTTGTTCTTTTACTATTGGAGATCGTCGTGCCAAGTTTCGGAGTTTTAACCGCCGGAGGAGCGGTCGCACTGTTTTTAGGATCGATTATGCTGATCGATACAGCCCAGCCGGCGTTGAAAATATCAATCGGCGTCATTCTGCCGGCGGTAATTGCGACCGTGCTGTTTGCGGTATTCGCGGTCGGAATGGGAATCCGGGCGCAATGGAAAAAAGTCACTACCGGACAGGAGGGACTCGCCGGCAATATCGGAGAAGCCCTCGAGGATTTCGACAAAGACAAAAAGGGTAAAGTGTTCGTCGCCGGAGAATATTGGATTGCAATTACAAAGCAAAAGATAGCCAAGGGACAGTCGATTAAGGTTCTGGAAATGAAAGGCATGAATCTGGTGGTCGAACCTCACAGCGAAACCGAATAGGCGTCTTGAATCGTTATCCGTCGCTGAAGATAGCCGGGCTGCTGGCGCTGGGCATTGCGTTAGGCTATTGGCTTAACGCCGGTACACTGATATTTTTAGCGATTTCAATAGTTTCATTATTCGCCTCCGTCGTTTTTAATTCCAAATCGAGCGGTCTGTTCCCGCTGATTCTTGGAATAATTTCAGCTGGGAGCTTTGCATATCTAAGCTCCACTCCACCCAACCCATATCGCCCGATACAATGCGAAGCCGCCGGCGTGGTTTCCGAATCGGTAAAATCTTTCGACAGCTACGCATCTTTTTCCCTTAAGCTTAAAGAATTAAATCTTCCTACCGGAGAATCGATTAAGACCGGAAAATCAATATGGATGAGGCTCAATTTTAACGCCCCCTCGCTCAAAGCCGGCGATTTGATCGCCGCCAGGGGAGTCCTCAATCAATTCGAAGAAAAACGCAATCCTGGACAATTCGATCTGAAAAGCTGGAGAGAGAGGAACGGATTTATCGGCAGTTTCACGGTTGAGGAGCGGGAAGATTTGATAATAGAGCGCGACGGGCGGCTTAATGTAACGCCGGATTTAAAAAGTCCCACTCATTTCTTGTACGCCGTCCGCACTTATATCGAAGGGACAATCGAACAACTTTATAATTCGAATGCTCCTTTAATTAAAGCCCTCATCCTCGGTTTCCGCCGCGAGCTGGATCCCGGCATGGTCGAATCGTTCCGCAAGACGGGACTGTCGCACCTTTTGGCTTTGTCCGGTCTGCACATAGGATTTGTAGCGCTACTTGCCTATAGCCTGGCGGCGGCGCTGCGGTTTCGACTTTCGGGCCGAGTCATTTTCTCGCTGATGTTCATCCTGCTGTTTGTCATGCTCGTTCCCCCGCGCGCCAGTACGATCAGAGCGGCGATTATGGCGATGGTTATTTTCTCAGGCGTCATTTTCAAACGCTGGGGACCGCCGGTAAACACGATTGCGTTTGCCGGATTGATAATATTGGCGTTCAGACCGGGAGACCTGTTCGACGCCGGTTTCCAGCTATCGTTTGCGGCGGTGAGCGGCATAATCCTGGCAAGCGGCGAGGTTCAGCGTATTGCACGGCGGATAACGCCGGGCGAGGGCGGGACGTATCGACTCATTAAACGGTTTATCATAACGCCTTTCCTGATAAGTCTGGCTGCAACGCTGCCCACTATGCCGCTGACGTCCTATCATTTCGGGCTGACGTCCATCGGAGCTCCGTTGTTCAACTTGATAGCCGTACCCTTGCTCGGATACATTTTCGCAGGCGCGCTGATTTCAGTGATGATCGCTCCGCTGTTTTTTTCGCTTGCGGGATTATTTGCCGATGGAATTCTGCCGGCGATTTTTCTCTTAAACGGCGTGGCGGAATTATGCTCGCGCTTCGCCCCGGTCTGGAAACATCATTTCGCGCCGCTAACCGTGGTGTTGATTCTTGTCACGCTGATATGTTTTCTTTTTACCGGTGCGGTCACAGTTAAAAGAACCGTGTTTGCCGCTTTGATTTTGTCCGCGCTTTTAATCTGGGACGGCGTTCGACCGTTGACCGGTGGGCTGCAGGTCTGGTTCCTGGACGTCGGACACGGAGATTCGACCGTTATCCTTTTTCCGCAGGGATATGCAGTCGTTGTGGACGGAGGTCCGGCAAGGCTTAATAAGGACTATAATCCTGTAATTCAAACGTTAAAAAGATTCAACCGAAACAAAATCGACCTGCTGGCGGCGACCCATCCCGAAGCCGATCATATCGGAGGCTTGATTAAGGTTGTCGAAGAATATCCGGTCGATTGCGCGTTGATTTCACACTGCGATCTGGAGACGAAAACATATCAACGGTTGATGGACATTTCAAAATCGAAAGGCGTCGAATGGATTCAAGCGCATCGTAATCAATATATTAGAGGTTTGCCCGGCGAATATTTTCTGCAGATCTATAATCCGCCGCGTCCCGGGTTAAAATGGACGGCGAACGACATTTCCATCGTACTGGAGTTGAATAAGTTTTACAGCGATTCGACAAAATCGGAACTGCTTCTGACCGGGGATATCGAACGCAGGGCTGAAACCGCTTTGTTAGACTTGCCGGAAATAGAGACTGACCTGCTTAAAATCCCGCATCACGGCAGTTCGACTTCGTCGAGCGAGGCGTTTTTAGAAGCCGTCGATCCGGGAATTGCCGTGATATCAAAGGGAAACCGATGGGAGCGGATGGCGGATGTGACGATTGCAAAGTTAAAGTCTCGGGGCGTTCTCATCTACCAAACCCGGTCGCAAGGAGCGCTGCTGTTTGTTCCCGATAAGGATTCACCGCGCGAGTGGAAGAACGTCAAGTGGCGCAGACCCGCTTTTCATAAATGGCTGCTGGGGACGGTTTGAGATGGATTTGCTTGCGATAGAAAGAGAGCTCTGGTCAAGCGGCAGCGCGGCGGTCGCCGGCGTCGATGAAGCGGGGCGGGGCTGTTTAGCCGGTCCGGTCGTGGCGGCGGCTGTGATTTTAAAGCCGGAAAAAGACTTGGACGGCGTTGTCGATTCGAAATTGCTGACGCCGGTCGAAAGAGAGGAGGCGTTTTATTATATTGTCGAGAATTGCAGGGCATGTTCAGTTTGTGCGGCGTCCGCGAAGATAATCGACAGGATTAACATTCTAAATGCGACCTTGCTGGCAATGACCCGAGCCATAAACCGGCTGGCTGTAAAACCGGACTATGTCATTATCGACGGCAACCGGCGACCGAAAGATTTGACTATTCCTAATAAATTCGTCATCGGCGGCGACGGCTTGTCCCGGTCAATAGCCGCGGCTTCTATTTTAGCCAAAGTGGTTCGCGATAAGCTGATGGTTTTACTCGACAAGCATTATCCGGTTTACGGCTTCGCGCTCCATAAAGGCTATTCGACGCCGTTTCATAAAAAAATGCTCGAAGTTCACGGTCCATCGCCCCATCATCGCTACAGCTACGAACCGGTCAGGCAGGTTAGTTTGAGGTTAGATAATTTTGTCGGATAAAAAGGACAGGACTCCCCGCCAAAAAGGGGACGAGGCGGAGGAGACGGCGGCGGCTTTTCTGAGGCGCAAGGGCTGCCGGATCATTGAGCGGAATTATCATTCGCGTTACGGCGAGATCGATCTGATCGTGAAAGACGGGGATGTTTTAGCGTTTGTCGAAGTAAAAAGTTCGATCACAAAACAAGACTACAATATCGGCGAGCGGATTAATTTGACAAAGCGGCGGAAAATGGCGAAAACCGCCGTCGATTATCTGCAGAAAAATGAACGACCGGCGATGGGCGCGCGGTTCGACGTTATTTTGATGAGGCGGACGGATAAAAATGAATGGAAAATCGAGCATATTCCGGACGCTTTTGTTATGGAAGAGGGCGGTGTGTGAAGAGGAATAGGAACACGGATGACACGGATGCAACGGATGTTCACGGATTTATAGTTACTTTGTGGTTAGTTCTGATTATTACTAAGTGCAGTAAAAAGTGTCATTGCGAGTCTGCCTTTAGCAGACTAA
>CAZWOY010000333.1:0-4913 GCA_964635255.1 uncultured bacterium | reverse complement strand
CGGGAAAAAATAGAAAGCGGCGAACTGAAAGTCCTGGCAGGGATTCATTACCTCAATACCGGCAAAGTCGAATGGTTAGAGTAGGATAAAAAAACTTATTTAGTTTAAGGAGTTGCGCAGTGGCGAAAAAAGGCAAAGCCAACGATTTGATGAGCAAAATAGTCGCCTTATGCAAACGGCGCGGCATTATATTCCCGTCTTCCGAGGTTTACGGGGGCGTTGGATCGACGTATGATTACGGTCCGTACGGCGTCGAAATGAAGAATAACATTTCGAGGCTGTGGTGGAACGAAATGACGCTGCGGCATGAAAACATCGCCGGCGTCGATTCCGCCGTCATACTCCATCCGAAGGTCTGGGAATCGTCCGGACACCTGAAAGAATTCCATGATCCGATGGTCGATTGTAAAAAGTGCAAATCGAGGTTCAAACAGGACGATTTGGATCTTTCCGCTGAGGAAACTCAATGCCCGGTCTGCGGTGAAAAGAACTCATTCACAGATATAAGGCAGTTTAATCTCATGTTCAAGACCTATATCGGCCCGGTGGCGGACGAAGAAAATTTAGGATACTTCCGCCCGGAAACGGCTCAGGGGATCTACCTTGACTGGAAAACTGTGATGGAGACCGCCCGGCTGAAAATACCGTTCGGAATTGCGCAGATCGGCAAGGCTTTTAGAAATGAGATCACGCCCGGCAATTTTATCTTCCGCACCCGCGAATTCGAACAGATGGAGATGCAGTATTTCGTGAAACCGGGAGAAACGGCGAAGTGGCTTGAATATTGGCGCTGGGAGAGATGGAACTGGTATAAATCGCTGGGGATCGACGAGACGCGCCTGCACTGGTATGAACATCCGGATGACAAACTGGCGCACTACGCGCAAGCCGCGTGGGACGTCGAGTATGATTTTCCGTTCGGCAGGCATGAACTCGAAGGCGTCCACGATCGCGGCGATTACGACCTGAGCGCCCATGCAAGCGGATCCAGAAAACCGAAAGATTTCGAATTTTTCGACGACCAGACAAAGGAGCGCTACACGCCGCATATCGTCGAAACTTCAGCCGGTTTGAACAGAACGATGCTGATGGTCTTATGCGAGGCGTACAAAGAAGACGTGCAGGCGGAGGAGCAGCGAGTCTATTTGGCGTTGGATCCGAGAATCGCTCCCATAAAAGCGGCAATTTTCCCGCTGGTTAAAAAAGATGGACTTGCGGAAATGGCTAAGGAAATCACTGATGATTTACGAGGTAAATTCCCAGTGTTTTTAGACGTCCAGGGTTCCATAGGAAGGCGTTACCGCCGGATGGACGAATTGGGAACGCCGTTTGCATTTACGCTGGACTACGAAACGCTTGAAAACGGCACGGTCACGGTTCGCTGGCGGGACACTCTCCAACAGGAGAGAATCGGCAAAGAAAAAATTGCGGCGTATATTTCAGATAAATTAGGTCAATTTCTGGTTTAGCAGACCGGCCGGTGGATGTTTGCGGGATAGAAACCGACTATCTGAAATTAATATAGTTTTGTGATTCAAGACACTTGCATTTTGAGTTATGATTGTTAACTTATTATTAAGATCGTGTTAGCGATCTTTACATATTAATCGGATCTCGTTTTTCCTCCTTTTTCGAGGTCTGGTGTCGTTGCGCAGGGGACCAATTCGATCCCCTGCTTTTTTTGTCCGTATGAAATTTATAGGAACACTGATGAACGCGGATGCGAAAGATTCTTACGGATTTTTTTTCTGAAAAATAACGTTCCGTAAGCGGTC
Source organism: uncultured bacterium (assembly GCA_964635255.1). GTDB lineage: Bacteria > Electryoneota > AABM5-125-24 > Hatepunaeales > Hatepunaeaceae > CAZWOY01. The sequence goes on along the minus strand of CAZWOY010000333.1, from coordinate 3,138 downwards.
ATTCCTGCATACCAGACAATCCGATAATATCCACCGCAGTCATTCCAGCGAAGCGCATCCGGGCTGCCTGCGCAGAAAAACCGATTTATCCCGCCAACAGCCCTTTAACATAAGCCTGAATATTGAAATGAATTCTATTAGAGACTATGTTAAAACTCCCATCGTTGCCATGTTATATCATGGGAACGAAAGGTAAAATTCCGCATCTGATAGATAAGAGGAGGCGCTCAAATGAAATTATCGATTTTAACTGCCGCGCTGGCGCTCGTTTTGAGCCTGGCGTTCAGTCTGGCTGCAGAGGAATATGAACGCAGTTCTATATCTTATGTCAACGCCCTTTGGCTCGCTACGCCCGAAGCGAAAAAAATCAAGCGGGATCAAGTCGATTTTCTTATCGACGCGATTCGCGCGGAAATCCAAATGGAGCGGTTCGACTACAACCGCCTGCCGGACAACCTTATCCAGGATTTCGTCGATGAAGCCAACCGGCGCAAAAAGGTCACCATGGATGAGTTAGCCGGTTTGATGCAAACCCGCCTGACGCCTAAAATATTGACAATTCTTCAGGGCGCGATGCCGGAACGCGCCGGAGCGCTGGTCGGCGAAGCCCAGAAACAGACCTTCATGGCGACGAAAGCCAAGGAGTTGGGAATCACTATCGAAGAAATAGAAAAAGTGATGAACTCCGCCTATATTTACATGCCGGTCCTGACGGGATATGAGCGCAAGGAAACCGAAGACAGAGGCAAATACGAATATAAAATCACCGGCGGCATTATCTGGTTCCAGATCTCAACCGCCGGCGATGAGCCGGCAGTAAACCTGAAAGTGCAGGAAACCACTTATTCTAAAGGCTGGGGAAAAGACAACCGCGCCTTTCAGGACGCCGCGCGCAATTTCGCCCGCAACCTTAAAGTCGCAACCCAGCGAATCGAAGAATTCAAACTGCACGCCGCAATCACGGAAGTCATGAATGGCAGGATCAAATTCGGGCTCGGTAAAAAAGAAGGCGTCAAAATGGACAATGTATTCTGGGTCGGCGAACAGATGATGGATAAATCCGGCGACGTCTATTTTGAAAAAGACGGTTGGGTTCGCGTCGGAAAGGTCGGAGACAATCGCAGTAACAAACTCGGTTTCTCAACCGCCTGGGCGGTAAAAAAAGGAAGCTGGGCGCGCGGGATGACTCTGGTCGAACATCCCCAGCTTGGAATCGACGTTGCGTTCAAGCCGATGCTGTACACGATGACCATAGAGAAGGGCAGAATTCCGGTTTTAGGCAGTAATCTGTACTTAGAGAAAGATTATGACGATCCCGCTTTCGGTCTTGATTTGGATTTTCATTTAAATATAGCAAGCGTCGTTCAAGCGAGCCAGGTCTTTCTTATCGCCGGTGGCAACGGCGCCATGCAACCGGGTCTGGAATTTTCAGGCGGAAATTTATATACTGATCTTTCAACCAAAACGCCCTACATTTATGGCTGGCATTTGGGATTTATGAAAAAAATCTATATCCGGCAATTGGCATTTTCTCTGGCGGCTAAAGCCGGAATGCGCTATTTTACCGTGGAACAGGATTTAACGCTTGGACTCACCGAAACCGAATATACCTTCACCATAAAGAATAATGCGTTTGGCTTCCAATTAGACGCCGGCTTTGACTGGGCGTCTTCGCCGGATTTCAATTTCGGGATAATGGCTTCCTACCGGATTTATCCCACCTCGGAGAGTTGGACGCTCTCGCTGGATCCGGGAGAATACGATATCGACGTCATCGATGATGAATTCCCGGACATAAATCATTCGGGATTGGCGTTCGGACTATATTTCCACTACTCGCCGCCGTCATTGCCGTTTGATCCGTTTTCATTTTTGAATAAGACTGTAGAATAAAGGATTCTATATCCCAGTCAGTCATTCTGTCAGGCACTCAATGTTTTACGAGAGCTTGCAGACGCCCTCGTCTGCAAGCTGACTCGTCAATCTGTCAGGTGAAGACGCCTTACAGGCACTCAATGTTTTACGAGAGCTTGCAGACGCCCTCGTCTGCAAGCGCGAGCGCTCATTTCTTGCATTCATTCAATCATTTTTTTAACTTTCAAAATTATTTTCAATCATTTTCGAGATGAGGAGGCAAGGTGATAAAAATAAGTCCAAGCCTATTGAGCGCCGATATGGCAAGACTTGCTGATGAAGTTGAGAAAATCAAAAAAGTAGCCGACTACGCTCATTGCGACGTCATGGACGGTCACTTCGTCGATAATCTGACGATAGGGCTGCCGGTTATTAATTCACTCAAGAAGTTGAATATAATTCCACTGGACGTCCACCTGATGATCGAATTTCCCGGAAAATGGATCGATAGATATCTGGATACCGGTTTGAAGTCCGAAGATTATCTGGTTTTCCATTTCGAACCGGAACCGAATCCGGGAAAGACGCTGGAAGAGATTAAGAAAAAGAATGTTAAATCGGGAATCTCGATTAAACCGGGAACGCCATTCAGCAAGATAGCTCCTTATCTTGACCTCATAGACCAAATCCTCATTATGACCGTCGAACCGGGTCGGGGAGCTCAGAAATTAATAAAGGATGTACTGCCCAAGATAACCGAAGCCCGATTAGCCAGGCGGGAAAATCAGGTTGTCGCCGTCGATGGGGGAATAAAAATGGATACTATCAAAAACGCCGTCAGAGCCGGAGCGGAACTGATTATCGCCGGCAGCGCCGTATTCGGCAAGGAGGATCCGGTCATGGCGATAAAGGAATTGCGGAAAGCTGCGGAGGAAGTTCGATTTGAACCGGAGCTATTTAAGAAGCGTGAAAAAGCACGCTGAAGCGTGTACTCCAACTTCGGATTACATGCTTTATTAAGCTTATTGCTCATATTGTGAGTCAAGTCATAACTTATGAATGGAAAATATCGTATTATTGTCATGAGGGATTCTATTTACCAAACTGTTGTAAAATAGGATGAGAGAGCTTGCAGACGCCCTCGTCTGCAAGCCTGAGCGTCGATTGCGGTTGAGAGACGCTTGCAGACGCCCTCGTCTGCAAGCCTGAGCGTCGATTGCGTTGAGAAAAGCTTGCAGACGCCCTCGTCTGCAAGCCTGAGCGTCGATTGCGGTTGAGAGACGC
>CAZWOY010000332.1:0-4929 GCA_964635255.1 uncultured bacterium | reverse complement strand
TGCGCGCTTCAGCGCGTACCGGGCGCCTCATGCGCGCTGAAGCGCGCACTCAATGGCGTTAATCCAGTTTTTTCATGTTCAATGGCGCCGGTATGAACATTTGTTGGGAATTTAGACTATTGACAAATGAAATAATTCTGTATATATTTGCTTTACCTGCACATAATACAGTTTGACTTTAAAACCAGATGGGGAGTAAGTATGGCTGCGAAGAGTTTTTTCTTGTTGTTTATTTTTGTCCTTGCATTTCCGGCGATTCTTTTCGCTCAGATCGTTTTTGATCCGCCTGTCAACCGCAACGCCGTTATAAATTTCCCGGATACCGAAGCCGGCGAGATCAGCGTCATTGGCATTACGGCTCAAAATCGAGGCAATGCTCAAGGGACTGTGATCTTTAACGCCCCCGGCGAACCTTTTGCTATCGAACCAGCCCGGCAGGAAATAGCGCCAGGAGGGATATTTGCCTTCAACTTATCATTCAGACCGAATCGCGCCGGTAATTTTCGGGGGCAACTGACCGGCGCCGTAGCTTTTGGGATGGCGATACAAAGGATAGGACCGGCGGCGATCACGGGCATTGGCGTTGAAGAAAACGATCCCGAACCGGACATTTGGGTTCGACCGGATGAAATCGACGTCGAAATCGATGAAGAAGGCGAACCGGCTGAAGCGAATCTAACCGTTGGCAATAATGGCGACGGAGCTCTGCTGGCGAGTTTGGAACTCGAGGAAGACGAGTGGGCGCAAGTCGATCCACGCAGATTGGATTTGAATCCCGGGCGCGAAGCGGTTATCGACGTGACTATTGACGCCGGTGGATTAGAGAATGGCGATTACGAAACCAGACTCACCATCGAATCCAATGATCCCGATACGCCGGAAATCGAAATTCCGATTCGGCTGACCGTTAACATACTGCAGATTATCGAGCAGACGATCGAGCTTGAGCGGGGATGGTCTATGATTTCATCCCATATCGACTTTGCTCGGGAATTCATCGATGAAGAAGGACCTGATATAGAATTGATCCTGGCGGAAATTGTCGATCAAACGCTTATAATTAAAAATGGTCGAGGACAGTTTTGCACGCCGGCGTTCGATTATTGGGGAATACCGTTTTGGAATACTGCTGACGGTTATTTAATAAAGCTCGAAGAGGATACTGAGCTCGTTCTCGCCGGTGAATTGATTCCTTTCGACCGTGAGATCGAACTTGACGTGGGCTGGAATATGATCGCCTTCTATCCAACTTACAATCTCACTTTCGGGCAAGCGATGGAAAGTTTGGTCGAGCAGGATCTCCTGATATTAGCCAAAGACGGGCGGGGACGTTTCTATACGCCTGAATTCGGCTTCGGTTGGGATATAGTGATCGAACCGGGAGCGGGATTGCTGGTGAAGGTCAGAGACGATTGCGCGCTGCAGTATCCGCCTGAACCTGAGTAATGGGAGCGGTATTGAATTTAAATAATGAAAACGCGGATTTTTTCTTTACAACGATAATAAGGAAACTTAATCATGATTAAACTAAAATTCAGATGTCCCCATTGCCATCAGCGCGCCATCGGCTTAGGGCAAAAGTTGACGATGGGACCCTTGCGCTCAGGCGCCTGCCAAAATTGCGGGCGAGAGATTAATATATCCTTCACGGGAATGCTTTTTTATGCGCTGCCGCTTGTAATAGCAATTTACGCAGGCGGTCATTTCACTGGATTTGCCGATTTCTTCATAGCTTTAGCGGCTATTTTTGCTTCGCTTGCGATTTCATTATTTCTTGTGCCGTTAAGAATAAAAAACCAGGAAACATAGTTGATTAATGTGTAAAAAGCCCTCACTTTGTCATTCCTGCGAAGGCAGGATTCCATTTCGCTTTATCGTAAGCGTTGAAAAAACATGGTTTCCTGCCTTCGCAGGAATGACAAGGCAAGATGACTTTTAATGACAATTTGGCTTTTTACACATTTATCAATATTGTAACAACTCCGTAACAACTTTTTCGCTACACCCCCTTATTTTCTTTATAAGCAATTTCCATTTCAGGAGCACGTCATGAAAAACATCCGGAAGAACAAAGCGCCCAAAATTACTTTGTGGACGGCGATTGTCGTCGTTTTGTTTTTACTGTTTCAATTAGGCTGGTATGTTTATCTGCTTAGATTGTCATCGGGAATAACTCAGGAAGGCAATATTTATAATGAGTGGCATTACTCGATGATCATTGAGGATAATATTAAAAGCCTGTATTGGGAGCATTCCGAGAAATTGTTAAATGTTGAGAACGAGATAATTAAACATGGATTCGAAGCGCGCTATTTAGACAGTCTCACAGCGCTGCCCGGCGTAATCGACGCCTTCTACGTCGATAAACCGAACATGAAGGCTTATTCTGCGTTTAATAATATTCCTGAAGATTCCTTACTGCATTGTTATAAGTTCAATAATGAGATGGGCTGCCGAATTCAGTATGCAAAACGTCAAATCGGGGGACTGATCAGATTTTGGATTATCGATGGCAAAACTGTATTTTACCGGGTTATCGGAATGGGCGAAAAGTATATCATGCCTGAAAGAATCATTGGGCTGGTTTTGAATGAAAATTGGCTGATTGAGAAACTCCCGGCTTTATTAGACAGTTTGGGCAAGAATAATCCGAGTCTGAGCCTGTTTGGACCATATCTTACAGATTCGCTGAGGAACTTGCAGGATGATCCCTTCGCAAGTCCGGGAGGCTGGAAGCGTTCTGCCGGCGTCTTGCATGACGGAGACACATTATGGTGGACGGGCGACCGTGATCTGAAAATGAATCGAACAACCAATGTGGACTTCGGTCTTTCTATTCAAGCAAATCATACGAAACCGGATCATTATGATATGATCGAGGGTGGAATGAAGCGCTTTACAATAGCTTTGGCGGCATATAATTTTATCGGTTTAGCGCTTTTGTTCTTCTTGTTCAAAACTATCCGCCTTCACCGCACTCAAGCCCGCCGCAACCGCATCGCTCTCGCCCATTTCGCCCATGCGATAAAGACGCCCGCGGCGCGGTTGAGGCTTGGGTCGGACCTGCTGCGCGATGAGCAAGTGGCTTCGCCTGAGGAAGAAAAGAACCTGATCCAGTCTATTTCCGGTGAATGCGATCGATTGGAATTATCCGTGAAGAATGCGGCAATGGCTATCGAGCAGGGGAAACTCAAGCCGGATAAGCAACCGGGCGATTTAGTCAAACTTGTGACGGAGACGCTTGATTCATGGGAGAATACATTTAAACAATACGAAATACAATTCAGGCGAAAACTGCCGGACAATGCGATTGAAGCCCGGTTCGACGGTGAAATGATCAGGATTTTAATCGATAACCTGGTCGATAACGCTCTGCGGCACACTTATCTGAATAAATCCAACCTTGATGAAAACAGCGCCGTCGTGCAGGTTGAATTAGGCAAGGCAGAGGATTATGTTAGAATAGCGGTCGATGATTCCGGCAAAGGCGTCCCGAAAAAAGAAAGGACGCAGATATTCGAAGGCTTAAAACGCGATAAGCCGGAAGCTCTGACCGGAGTGTCGGGACTTGGACTCGGTCTGATTATCGTGAGCCAGATCGCGAAAGCACATGAGGGAAAGGTCTTTATCGAGGACAGCGATTTGAGCGGGGCGAAATTTATTGTTGAAATCGCGGTTTAAAATGCCTAAGGTGAGCTTTTCATGAGCCTTTCGACTCGTTCCCATGCTCCCGCGTGGGAACGCATACAGGGAGTCTTTTCATGAGTCTGTCAATTTTATCGATAATAGCCAAAATTGCATTCTATTCATTCATCCTGTGGTTTATCCTGAACTGGATCACAAAGGATGACGCCCACGATCCGAAAGAGATCGCGCTTTGGAATGCAATAACGGTATTAATCGGCGCGCTGCTCCGTCTGTTCCTGTTTATAAATGTTTCCCAAGCCGTGCTTGCCGGATTGGCTGTATTAACCTTAATCGCCGTTTATACGCTATGGTATTTTGTACTGGGATGGCGCTTTTATGTTGAGAAACCGATGGACAGGCTGAAGATATTGGGGCTTTTTATTTTGGTTAAAGGCGCGTTTAATGTGATTTGGGGGCTATTTACGTAGCTCGGATTCCGTGAATCCGAGGAACTGGTCTGTCATACATACACAGCTTCCCGGTCGATTATCCTTTTAAGAAATTTATTCATCGATTCCCGGTAGCTTATGACGTCCACAGAAGATTTCAGGATTTCTTCAAGCTCCTGCTTTATTCCGATAATGTTGAATAAATCCTGTTTTTTGAGTTTAACGACGACGTCGACGTCGCTTGTGTATGTTGCTCCGCCTCGAGCCGTAGAACCAAAGACGCCAATTTCCAAAATTCCAAAATCACTGGCGGAACTTTGCTTGAATTGTCTTAAGGCGTTAATTATTTTTAAGTTTGAAACCATATGTATCTTTCCGTAAAAATACAACGATAGTTTTAATATAAAACTACAAAATGATTATTCCAACAATTGCACGTGTTTGAACTGTCAGTGCATGCACAGCTGTTTCAACAGCCCTGATTCATTGTATTTGAGATTGTGTATCTCGCAAGTACTAGAAATCCAGTGTAAGAAGTTATAGGTACTTTTCACGGAAGTAAACCTAAGTCATAAAAGGAATGAAAATCCTCACTTTGTCATTTCTATTTCCAGGTTGTCCGAGAATAGAATTTATGGGCGTCAGGTGATGACGCCAGACAAGCATTCATGCAGCATTTTCGAACAGTTTGCTTCGCAGGAAAGGCAATGCGAGATTCATCTCGCGATTTTTTTGGGGATTGTTCATAGAGCGAGCTTGACTACTTAGCATGAAAATAGCTGGTTTAATCACATCGAGTGCGCGCTTCAGCGCGTACTGGGCGTTGAAACGCACACTAAATGAAATAATGCGA
>CAZWOY010000331.1:0-4929 GCA_964635255.1 uncultured bacterium | reverse complement strand
ATTGAATACTATCAAACCACAACATGTAGTGGTAACATTAGTAAAGTGAATAGCCTTATTATTTTATATCGTGCAGGACATATCGAACCAAGGCTTTCCGAAATCATCGCTGTTTTGATTTGCGATTTCCTTCGATAAATTTAACAATTTAACCAAAACCGTAAAACAATCAACTCCCACCCTTGACAGATTCCAAGAAACACGCTATCTTACATTTTAACGTTATTCGTTAATTCATAAAGCGATTGTGTGCAGGGACCAACTAATTTAGAGAATCTTTCCGAAGCTCAGAAGAAGAATCGTATCGCTTTCTTTGAAGCGGCGGAAAGAATTTTTGATAAATACGGGTATCGGAAGACGTCGATCGCCGATATCTGCGAGGAAGCCGGGCTGTCGAAGCCGACGTTCTATGGAATATTTCGGAACAAGGCGGATATATTCGTGCAGGTGCAGTTCTATTTCTTCGAGGTCGAAATTGTCGAATGGCAATCGCGGCTCGATTCGGATATTACGCCTGTCGAACGGCTTAAGGAATTCTTTTCGCTGTACGAAAAACTTGTCCGCGAAAAGGCGGTTTTCCGCATACTGGGAACGGATATGTCAATCCTCAAGGAATTCGAGGGCTTCTTTCAAAATATCGAACAGTCGCCCGCAGTTACGGTCTTGCGGGATATTTTAGCGCAGGGCGTGGAAACGGGGCATTTCCGGCGGCTTAATCCGGACAACGCGCTTTGGATCATTTACTCGATTCTCGATTCGATGTACGTGATGCTGCCGTCGCTGATGCGCAGGAAGGGAGCAATGGACGATCCTGAGCTCGCCCGCGAAGTAAAAGAGTTTATTCTAAATGCAGTTGGAGTTAAAAAAACATAAGGTTTTACAATGTCCGACATTCGAAAAGCAGCCATAATTTTAATAATATACCTGCTCCTGTTCGCAGGCGGTTCACAGGCGCAAGATGCAAAGGAAATCGTCCGCAAAGCCGACCAGCGCCTGCGCGGCGAATCGAGCAAATCCGAACTATCTATGAAAATCGTCCGCCCCGACTGGGAGCGGGAAATCTCGATGAAGAGCTGGACGAAAGGCGAAGACTACGCTCTGATCCTGATAACGGCTCCAGCTCGCGACAAAGGCACGACTTTCCTCCTCAGGGGAACCGAAGTCTGGAACTACATTCCTTCCATCGAAAGAGTTATAAAAATCCCACCATCGATGATGATGCAGTCATGGATGGGATCGGACTTCACCAACGACGACCTGGTCAAGGAATCGTCGATGGTTGAGGATTACGAACACGAAATAGCAGGCGATTCCACAATCGACGGCAGGGAATGCTGGAAGATCGAGATGACGCCTAAACCGGAAGCGGCGGTGGTCTGGGGCAAACTCAACGTCTGGATCACTAAAGAAAATTACCTGCAGATGCGCGTTGAATTCTTCAACGAAAATGACGAACTTGAAAACATCATGAAAATGTCCGAGATCGAAAAGCTGGGAGGCAGGCTGCTGCCTTCAAAGATGGAGATGTATCCGGTGGACGAGGAGGATAAGAGAACCATCCTTAAATACAAGTCGATAGACTTCAACATCCCGATAGAGAACTCGTTTTTCTCGGAGCAGAATATGAAGAGGGTGAGGTAGTTGAATCCCCCTACCCCCTTAAAAAGGGGGGTGATGAGGTGGGATTCCTAATAAAATTTTAGTGTTAAGTCAAGTAAATTCCGTCGCTGCGATCGCAACGACACAGCAAATTTGACATAACACTAGTCTAAAGTTACAATAATCTTCCAGCACAAATTCCCCCTTTCTAAGGGAGGCAGGGGGATCCAAAAGAGGACGAAAATGTACTTAGCCTTAGCATGGCGTAATATATGGCGAAATAAGCGGCGGAGCATTATATCGATCTCGTCGATACTGTTCGCCGTCATTATCGCGCTTGGAATGCGGTCGATGCAGCTTGGAACGTACGATCACATGATAAAAAACGTGGTTTCGTTCTATACCGGCTATATCCAGGTTCACGATCAGGGCTACTGGGAAAAGAAATCGATAAATAAAAGTTTCAGGCACGATAAAACACTGATCGAGAAAGTGGAAAGCGTCCAATTTGTAGGCAAAAACACGCCGCGGCTGGATTCGTTTGGATTGATTTCAAACGGAGATATTACAGACGGCGCTTTGATAGCGGGCGTCGATCCGGAGGGGGAAAGCGAAGTCATTTCTCTAAAAGAAAAAGTGATCGATGGCAGATACCTTAAAAAAAACGACCAGGGTATTCTGCTCGCTTCCGGATTAGCAAAACATCTGCAGGCTGGAGTGGGAGATACGATAGTGATACTCAGCCAGGGTTATCATGGGGTGACCGCTGCGGGGAAATACGAGGTCGCCGGATTGGTCGAGTTTCCCGCACCGGACATAAACAACCGGACGTCGTTTCTGACGCTGCCCACAGCCCAGGAACTATTCGGCGCTTACGACAGGATCACCTCGCTGATTGTTATGATCGATAAGCAGGAACATCTGCAGCCTGTGATGGCGGATTTAAAAACGCAGTTGAACACGGAAGAATACGAAGTGATGTCTTGGGAAGAAATGATGCCTGAACTGGTTCAATCCATCGAAGCGGATAATGCCAGCGGTTTGATTATGCTGCTCATTATCTATATGGTCATCGGTTTCGGCATATTAGGCACAATCTTAATGATGACATTGGAGCGCAGCCGCGAGTTCGGGATGATGATCGCTATCGGCATGAAGCGTATGCAATTGAGGTTGATCGTGATTATCGAGAGCGTCCTGTTAACTTTTACCGGCGTAGTTTCCGGCACGATTTTAGGGATTCCGATTCTGGTTTACATGTATTTTCATCCAATTCCCTTGAAGGGCGATTTAGCCAAAGCCATGGAGATCTACGGCTGGGATCCGGTGCTGCCGTTTTCGCTCGATCCATCGATCTTCCTCTGGCAGGCGATCACGGTATTCATAATCGCCCTTATCGCTGTGATTTTCCCGCTGTGGCGGATTGGCTATATCGAGCCGGTTGAAGAATTGCGGACGGCGTGATTGGATAAAATGCAGGCGGGGATGAACGAAAATACACAGGCAGGGACGAACGAAAACACGCAGGCAGGGACGCCTGCGCCACCAATGATGATTTGATAAAAATGAGGATAAATACATGCTTTGGACAGTAGCCTGGCGAAACGTCTGGCGCAATAAGAAGCGCAGTCTGATAATCATCGCGGCAATCGCCTTCGGAATCTGGGCGGGAGTGGCGTCGATGGGAATCACCAAAGGCGCGTACAAACAAATCGTCGATACGGCGGTTTCGACGACGCTGTCGCATATACAGATTCATGCCCGGGAATTCCGCGATTACAAAGACGTCAAGAAGACAATCAGCGGACACAAAAGTCTGGCTGAAGACATCGCTTCCATCGATGGAGTTTCCCACATAACGCGCCGCATTGTAATTCAGGGAATGGCAAGTTCGGCGGAGACGGGAACCGGCGTCGAGATTCAAGGCGTCATCCCCGAATCTGAACGGCAGGTTACCACGATAAATGAAAAACTGGTCGAAGGCGACTATTTTCAAACTAAAAAACGCAACCCGATTGTAATCGGCAAAAAATTAGCCGAACGACTGGAAGTCGGATTGGGCAAGAAAATCATCCTGACCGCCCAGACGCCTGACGGCACGATTGGATCGGGCGCATTCAGGGTGGTTGGAATATTCAAAACCTTCTCGCCGATGTTTGACGAGTCCAACATTTTCGCTAAAATGACCGATGTAAACAGGCTGTTCTCGATGAACGGCGAAATCCACGAGATCGCTGTTATAACTGAAAATATCGATGAAGCGAAAACGATTAAGCCGGAAATCGCGGAAACAGCCGGCGGTTTAGACGTCGCAACCTGGAAAGAAATTTCCCCGGAAATGGCGATGACGACCGATATGGGCAATCAGATGCTGTACATTTTTATGATTATCATCCTGTTGGCCCTCGTTTTCGGCATAACCAACACCATGCTGATGGGCGTCCTGGAGCGTATCCGGGAAATCGGCGTATTGCAGGCGCTCGGGATGAAAGGAAAAAATATCTTTATGATGATCGTACTCGAGACAATCTTCCTCTCCATGGTCGGGGGAGTTGCAGGCTTAATCATTGGCTGGGCGTCCATAGAGTATCTCAGCAGGATCGGAATCGATCTGTCGATAGTCTCCGAGGGACTTGCAGCCTTCGGAATGGGCAGCATGATTTACCCCTATTTGCCGGTCAGGGAATATCCGATTGTAACCGGAATGATAATCCTGACCGCGATCATAGCCTCGATTTATCCGGGGATCAAGGCGGTGAAGCTGAATCCGGTCGAGGCTATCAGGACTTACTAACAGGAGTTTTCTAATAATGCCAATCATTAAAACGGTAAATATAAAAAAAATATACAACGATTCCGCAGTGCCGGTTCATGCGCTCAACGACGTTGCACTGGACGTAGAGTCCGGCGAGTTTACCGCAATCGTAGGTCCGTCAGGATCAGGCAAATCGACGCTGCTGAACGTTATCGGCGGACTTGACAATCCGACGTCCGGCAAAGTCGAGATCGACGGCAGGGACGTCACGAAAATGAAATCGACCGAGCTTATCGAGCTAAGGCTGAGGCGAATCGGTTTCGTATTCCAAGCCTACAATCTGATACCGGTTCTGACCGCGAAGGAGAACGTCGAGTTTATCATGCTGCTGCAAAAACGTCCGAAAGCAGAACGAATCAAGCGCGCCGAAGAACTTTTATCGTCCGTTGGATTGGTCGATTACATGCATCGCCGCCCGACCGAGCTTTCCGGCGGGCAGCAGCAGCGAGTCGCAGTCGCCCGGGCGCTGGTGTCGACGCCGGCGTTCGTTTTAGCCGACGAACCGACCGCAAACC
>CAZWOY010000330.1:2355-4932 GCA_964635255.1 uncultured bacterium | reverse complement strand
TTATGGAAGAAGTCTGGCGTCAGGGGCATCACGATATCTGGGTGGCAAGAGGATTTAAAGGCGAAGTTTTGATCCCGGCAGTTAAAGAATACATTCTCGACGTCGATTTAGGACAGCATCGAATTACGGTCCGGCATATCGAAGGTCTGTGGGATGAATCGTGAAAGTCGAGATCGTTACGCTATTTCCCCAGTTTTTCGATGGGATTTTTACTCAGAGCATTATGCAGCGCGCCTGCGACGCAGACATTTTAGACATAAAGCTGCATAATCTTAGAAATTATACTTATGATCGTCACCACCAGGCTGACGACTATCGGTTCGGCGGCGGAGCGGGAATGCTGCTTAAGCCCGAACCGTTTTTCAGAGTCTTTGACAAAATTATTTCCGGAGTTCATCCCCGACCGCTGGTAATTTTTCCAACGCCGCGCGGAGAGATTTTTGATCAGAAAGCGGCGGACGCTCTGTCATTGGAAAATCATCTGATTTTTCTTTGCGGCCATTACAAGGGCGTCGATCACCGGGTGGTCGAACGGTGGGTTGACAGGGAGTATTCAGTGGGCGATTATGTCCTGACCGGCGGGGAGTTGGCTTCCGCGGTTATGATCGACGCGATCGTGCGGATGATCCCCGAAGTTTTGGGAAATCTGGACAGCGCCTTAACGGACAGCTTTCGCGATAACCTGCTGGATTGCCCGCATTATACGCGCCCTGAGGAGGTCGAGGGGATGCGCATTCCGGAAGTCCTTTTAAACGGTCATCACAAGAACATAAATTTGTGGCGCCGGTCTATGTCGAAATTGATCACAAAGAAACGGCGCTCGGATTTAATAAAAAATCACGGATAGCAGCATGGAAACATGGAAAACAATCTTACAGGATCAGAAGAAAGAAGAGATTCCCCGCTTTAAGACGGGCGACAACGTCGATGTGCATTATCGCGTTGTGGAAGGCGAAAAAGAGAGAATTCAGGTCTTCAGCGGGATTGTCATACAGATGAAAGGCGGCGGATTAACCCGTACGTTCACGGTGCGTAAAATTTCAAGCGGAGGATTCGGCGTTGAAAGAATCTTCCCCATCCACAGCCCGTTTATCGCCAAGATCGACGTTAAACGGCTGGGACTGGTAAGACGCTCGAAGCTCTATTATCTGCGTGAACGCAAAGGCAAAGCGGCAAGGGTTAAGGAAAAGGTCGTTTATCAGAAGAAAAGTTAGAAGCTTCTGATTGGAATACTCTGATTGCGATGGCGCATTCAGGTTTTTATACGTAGGTCGAACTGTTTTGTTCGACCTATGCGCTCTATCCGGTCTTGGATTGGCGATGCGGATAAGCTGTGGATAAAAATTTTCAGTGCAGTCATTCCCGGCTGACAAGCGCTTGATCTCAGCCGCAGTCATATCTGCCTGACAAGCGCCTGATCTCGCCGCAGTCATTCCAGCGAAAGCTGGAATCCAGTGTGTTCTAAATAAAACGAAGCTTTTCTGGATTCCAGCTTTCGCTGGAATGACTGCCTTGGGCGTTTTTAGATAGTCTGCTTTCGCGGGAATGATTTCGCCTTGAACGTATGGCGAACAAAAGTATTCGATGAATTCGCGATATGCTGAACAGGAGTGTGCGACCAATTATGATTATCGAACATCGACCAACTTTGACTATCGAACAGGAGTGTTCGACCTACTAGGATGTTGACAGGGGCGTCCGGCAAACTATGATTGGAAAGGAACGATGAAGCCGAATGTTAAAACCGACGGTTTTCGCCCGTCGCTATGAACCGAACTAAATTCCATTCGCAAGTTCAGTTAAACCGTCTGACGCTTACAGCTATGTACGGCGCGCTGGGGGCTGCAGGCGGGTATATGCTGATTTTTATTCCTAACGTCGAAATCTATACCGTCATACTTTTCGCCGCCGGCTATCACATCGGTTTTAAATACGGCGCTGTCTCGGCGGCCATCACCGCCGTTATCTACTTCGGATTCAATCCTCAAGGCAGCGTGCTGCCGCCGGTTCTTGCCGCTCAAATCATAGGCTTGTCCTTAGCGCCGGCGACCGGATATATTTTCCGCAAATTGAATTTAATGAGCCGAACCGGATTTACGCTTAAAAGAGTCCTTTTAGGCGTCAACGGTTTCCTGATCGCGCTTATTTACCATCTTTTGACCGATCTCTCCCATGCGCTGCTTGTGAATCTGGATTTCAGGGGAATTATAGCCTATATATTTAGTGGTGTGGCGTTTACAACCAGTCATCTGGTCAGCGCTATCGCGATTTTCGTCGTCTTAGCGACGCCCATAATTCGCACAATCGACCGTCATGAGACGGGACGGTGATTTTTTAAGAGATAGTTGTTTTATTGCGGGATTATTTCAGGTTTGCTCGATAATACTTCAAAAAAAATACACTTCGTTCCGCAGTCATTCCAGCGAAACAGATTGTCCCAGGATGGATTGCGAGAGCCTGCACACGCCCTGGATGGACTACGAGAGCTTGCAGACGCCCTGAATGGACTACGAGAGTTTGCAGACGCCCTGAATGGACTACGAGAGCTTGCAGACGCCCTGAATGGACTACGAGAGC
>CAZWOY010000330.1:0-2255 GCA_964635255.1 uncultured bacterium | reverse complement strand
GACTACGAGAGCTTGCAGACGCCCTGAATGGACTACGAGAGCTTGCAGACGCCCTCGTCTGCAAGCCGTCCAAATGTAACAACAAACGCCCATGCTTGCAGACGAGGGCGTCTGCAAGCTCTCCGAACGTAACAACAAACGCCCATGCCTGCAGACGAGGGCGTCTGCAGACATGAAAAAAATTCTCATATTAACAATTCTTGTCATTATAGCAGCATCATCGCCCGTTCAAGCGTTGGATACGCTTTCCTATCACTTTAACAACTCGCTGTTCATCCCAAACTATTTAGCTTCTCCGTTGAACGCAGGCGACATTTTCAGACTTGGCGAATATGAGAGAGGCTATCTTAATATTGAGAATTCGGGCGATCTGTTGAATTCGAGAGTCTCGATTTTCCAACCAGGACTCGTAACCGACGGAAGGGAGATCGGAGTCAGCTTCTACGGCATGGGAGTCGGCGGGACGAAGCTAGTCTGGCGCAACCGGCTATTGCGGAATCCGCGTAATAATCGCGCCGATTTTAACCGGCTCCCGCCCTTATTTGTCAGCGGGGTCAGATCAACCGGATTCGGAGCCTTGAACGGAACGGTCGCCGCCGGGGGCGTAGTGAGGTTCGATCCGGTTTGCCGAGTAACCGACAATCCGGTCACGACCCTTCACTACCGGGATGGATACTACGGATTCGAACCGGTGGAAGCCGTTCATACGAGGCGCGCCGGCAAAAAGACGAATTTCTTAGCCGGAGGATATTTCCCGGCTTCATTCGGCAGGTTCGAGGGCGGTTTCCACAACGGGCATAATATTTTTACAGAATTGAATTATGAACTCACTCCGCACAGCCGGTTGTCCGCAGCCTTCCTGAACCGGAACGACAATTCCGGGACGCCGTTTTCTGACCGCGAGCGCAAATACAATGACAATGACTGGGATTTTAATTATACGCACACGTTCGCTGACAAGGGCAAAGCGGAATTGTTCGGTTACCGAACCTGGCGGGTGGAAACGGAAGAGGAATTTCACGACTACGCCAAGGAAACAGGAATAGGGTTTAAAAGCCGGTTTAGTTTAGCCGGATCCGATTCTCTGAAAGGGGATTTCCACTTGTCTGCAGGCGGATATGCCAGATTGAACGGGCTGTATATCAAACTCGCCAAAAGAAAAGAAGTCCGCTTAACTGAATTGGAGACGTCGATGGGCGTGAACGCCGGATCTGGAAATCTGGACGTTGGAGCGGTTCTTGGCGGCTATGGCTGGTGGGTGGACAGGTTCCGGCTCAACGGCGTTTTAAGCGCGGAATACGACGCCGGCTTATTAGGGGTTTTATCCGGCTCCTTCAAACAGTCCGTCGATCCGCATTCGCCCGAAACTATGAGCGCCGATTACCGGGAACATAAACCGACCGATGATTTTAACCCGATCTGGAGACTGCGTCCGGAGCTTCCCGTGCAGGGGCGCATTTTGCCGGTTTCTGTAAGCAGGGGAGGGGAAGTCGGCTGGAACAGGCGGTTTATCATAGCCGGATTGCCCGATTTTCTCTGGTTCCTTGAATATATCCGCAATTACAGATCCTCGAACACAGTCTTGTCTGATGAAGACATGCCTTTGCGCCCGCCGCCGTCGTTCGAGCTTAAAATGTCCTATTTCAATCGACTGGACGTAAATCCTGTGTTCTGGACGGTCGAAGGCGACGCCCTGCTGGTTCCGGTTTCCGGCAGAGACAGGCGTACGACCGGCTGGCAGTCGGCGTTGAATCTGGATTGGAATCCATATCGCGCTAATGTATCGGTGATGAAGATGTACCGCGACGAAACTATGGAACGGGGCGTTCCCGCTGTCAGCGGTGAGCCGGATTACAGGCTGTACTGGGAAGTTGGCTGGCGCGACGCCTTCTGGGATGATTATTTCGAGGCGGACATTTCATTCAGCGGCGATTTTTACAGCTATTTCTTCGCCTACGGACCGGATGAGTGGGACACCATCGGCGGGGCGTATCCGCTCGACGTCAGGTTTACCGCCCGGATCGGGAGATTTACGCTGTATTACGGAATTCACAATTGGAACGGCTTTCCGTATTATCTCGTCCCCGGCTACCGGATGATGCATAAGGAGGAGTATTTTGGGATTCACTGGACGTTGATAAATTGAGGTTCGGCGCGGCGTAGAGTGTTGGAGAATGGAATAAGAGAGCTTGCGAATTAAGAGAGCTTGCGAATTAAGAGAGCTTGCGAATTAAGAGAGCTTGCAGACGCCCTCG
>CAZWOY010000329.1:0-4939 GCA_964635255.1 uncultured bacterium | reverse complement strand
GCAGAGACGCCTGCCCTACCGGTGGATTTTTTTTATTTTCCCAGTAATTAATTACGTTGATATCAATTGCAATTCATGCATCCAACCCAATTAACGGCTCCAATATGCAAAATGTCGATTTACTGTAAATTGAAATGCAGCTTGACAAACAAAACTGAAAACACTATATTTTCGCTATGATAAAAGAAAGATTAACCTCAGAACAGCTTAAAGGCGTGACTACCGCTCTTGTTACGCCTTTTGATCGCACCAAAGTCGATCTTGATAGATTGGGCGAACTTATCGATAAAGCCGGTAACGCCAATATCAGCGGCGTTGTACCGTTAGGCACCACCGGCGAATCGCCGTCGCTGACTGCGGATGAAAGGCACGCCGTTATCCAGATGGCGGTCGATCGCGCCAAAGAAGGATTGGCGGTTATCGTCGGCGCAGGAACGAACAACACGAAAACTACGATTGAAAACATCCGTCAGGCTGCCGATCTCGGAGCCGACGGAGTTTTGATCGTAGCCCCATACTACAACAAGCCCACTCCAGCCGGTTTAAAGAAGCACTTTAACGCCATTGCCGACGCTGCTCCAATACCGATTGTGCTTTATCATATCCCCGGAAGGTGCGGAGTGGGAATTCCATTTGATCTTGTCCTTGAACTGGCGAAACATGAAAATATCATAGGAATAAAGGAAGCCGGAGGCGACGTTTGGCGTTCGGGCGAGATCGCGCGCCGGACAAGCGAAGAGGATTTTGCCGTTCTGTCCGGAGACGACAGCCTCACGACGCCGTTATTATCCGTAGGAGCGGTTGGAGTTATATCAGTTATCTCCAATTTAACGCCCAGATTATTTAAGAAGATGGTCGATTTCGCTCTGGCAGGCGACCTGAAAAATGCGATGGCGATGCACCACAGACTTTCGCCGCTGCTTGAAGCGCTGTCGCTGGAAACCAATCCGGCTCCCATAAAAGAGGCGATGGTTCAGGCGGGCGTCGACGCCGGTCAGGTGCGGCTGCCGCTTGCGCCTGTTAAAGCGGCGACTCGAAAAGTCATTGCCGCGGCGTTAGAAGAAACCGGCGGCCTCGAATGATCGATATAATTCTTTTCGGGGCGCGCGGTAGAATGGGAAAAATAATAACCGCTGAATTCGCCGGCTTCGAGGATGATAAACAAGAACCGGACGGTTTGAAAATTGCCGCCGGGATTGAAAGGGAAGGACATCCTGATATTGGCAAAACAGTTGATAATGTAGAAATTTACAGCGACCGTCAAACTTTTCCGAAGGCTGACGTCTGGGTGGACTTCAGCCTTGCCGCACCGGCTGTGAATCACGTTGAACAGGCTTGCAGGAATTCTGTCCCAATCGTCATTGCAGCGACCGGTTTTACCGGCGGTCAGTTAAAAAGAATATCTGAATCAAGCGAACAAATCCCGATTTTACTGGCGTCGAATCTGTCCGTTGGAATTGGAGTCATGGACCGGCTGCTCGGTGAGGCTTCATATATATTAGGAAAGGAATTCGATCCGGTAATCGTCGAATGCCACCATTCGACCAAAAAGGACGCTCCCTCAGGCACGGCTTTGCGATTAGCCGATACTGTCAGAAAGTCAAGCGGCGAATCGCCGCAGGTTTGTGCAATTCGAGCCGGGGGAGTCATTGGCGAACATCAGGCAAGATTCGTTGGCAAGTATGAAGAATTGATTATCACGCACCGCGCCTGGTCGAGGCAGGCGTTCAGCCGGGGCGTAAAACGGGCGGTTAAATTTCTGATGAAAAAATCGCCAGGGCTTTACACAATCAAGGATATGTATTCGATTGACAGGTATGACGTCTGATATCGTTATCGTAAAATTCGGCGGTAAACTGTTAGAAAATGCCGAGCGAATTCATAAAGCCGCCGAATATATAATAAAGGTAAAGGAAAGAGGCGAGTTTCCGGTTGCGGTGGTGTCGGCTCCGGGAAAGACAACCGATCTTTTCCTGGAGAAAGTTAATGAAATAACGACAGATCCCACTGAGCGCGAACTCGATATGCTGCTTTCGGTCGGCGAGCGCACCGCAATGGCGCTGCTGGCGATGGCGATAAACAAAAGCAAAACCTGTCATGCCGTTTCTTTTACAGGATCGCAGGTAGGCATAATAACCGATACGAAACATACGAACGCGCAGATTATCGAAGTAAAATGTTTTCGGATTCGGGAAGCTATCGCGGAAGGATACATTCCGATCATCGCTGGATTCCAAGGCGTTTCCGTCGAAAAGGAAATCACAACGCTTGGCAGGGGAGGTTCGGACGCGACCGCGGTAGCGCTTGCGGCGGCTTTAAATGCGAAAAGATGCGAGCTGGTTAAGGAGCATGGCGGTATATATACGGCTGATCCGGAAGTTGTTTCCGATGCGGTCAAACATGAAAGTATCGACTGCGATACCGTGGAAAATCTGACTTCAGCCGGAGCAAAAGTCGTGCAGCCCAGAGCGATCGCCTTGGCGCGAGAACACGACATAAACATAGCGATTACGGATAACAAAGGCGCAGCCGGAACGAAAATAACCGATAAAGTAAAATTGCCGGGAGCCGTTTCATCGATAGCGCTTGAACAGAATTTGAGTTGTGTTTCCATCGATTCTCCTACACCGTTGGAAGGATCCTATGAGTTTCGGATGTTATTCAGAAATCGGTCGGAATCGATTGCGATAGTTAAACTGCAGAATAACGTTGAAAATTTTAAACCGGTCGATATAGTTTCGGTTATCGGATGGGGAGGAGCGCTGAATAATGAAATTGTCAATAGTCTGTTGTCGCTGGAATTTGAAGCGGATTCAGGCGTAGCTTATGTTTTTATGCAATTTGGAGCGTTAGTCTTTGTCCTGAATGCGGAAAAAGGCGCTGATCTATTGAAATATCTACATAATTATTGTATAATTAAAGGTTTTATCCTTAAAGAGTCAAATGCTTAAACTAAGGATAGAAAAAAAACCGCTATGCAGTCGAAGACTGTGTAGAACTCTGTCGTTAATTTTTCTCTGTCTGTTTTTAACGGGCTGCACTTACAAAGTAATTGAGGAGGATATGGCAAGACCTAGATCGAAAGGGAAAACTGCGGGACAATCGAGGCGAGGCGATAAGTCGCGTAAAAGAGAACTGATAGGTCCGGATCCTGTTATCCGCGTCGGATTGATGGAAGAATACGATAAAATCGAATTCCAGCTTGACGGCGCATTCGATATTGTCAGTTTGGGCGGCGAGATATTGGATGAAAATATCAAAACCGATCAGATTTGGCATGTTGTACCAGATCAAACCACTGAAGCGCGCGCTGTATACAGTGTTTTAACTACGGCGTTCGGGAAACGGGACGCTGCGGACAGTTTGCGGAGGACGCTATCGCAGAAAAACTATCCTTCGAGAGTTGCGGAAGTTGGTGAAGAGATTATCATCGATGACAGGAGTATAGCAAACAACATCAAATATCGCGTTTTGGTCGGAAGGTTCCCAACCGAGCGCGAGGCAAAGTCGCATCTCGATGCTTTTAAGAATGAATTTGCTCCCCGTATTATCAGACAGATTGTCCGGCCTTCTACCGGGACAATTGAATTGTTCGACGAAGATTTCAGCCATAGCCGTCTGATAAAGGATGGAATCAGGCTTATCCCGAAAACAGAAGAAAGCAAAGTCATGCTTTTCGCTGTTCGCGAAGGCACCGGTTTCCACTGGGAACGCGAGGTCGATCGCGTTTATGACGGCATTATCGAAATCCGGCTTGATCCGCGCGCCCTGCTGATGGCTTTGACGGAGCTGCCGCTGGAGCAATACCTGAAAGGCGTCGTTCCGTCCGAAATGCCGGCGTCGTATCCGATGGAAGCTTTGAAGGCGCAATCCGTAGCGGCTCGCAGCGAAGTCTTGTCGAAAATAGGCGTAAAACACTTAAACGATCCCTTCGACCTTTGCGCGAACGTGCATTGCCAGGTTTATTCAGGCTGTACGGATGTTCACGAACGAACCAACGAGGCTGTTGAAGCGACCAGAGGTCAAGTTCTGATGCTCGATGGTCACGTAGCCGAAGCCGTCTATTCATCATGCTGCGGCGGTCATACCGAGAACAAGGTAAACGTCTGGAATCCGCCTGGAGCCAAACACCTTGAAGGCAGATGGGATACGGGCAGCGAATCGGAATTCGAAAGCAAGTATGATCTGACGTCCGAAATCGACGTCGAAAAGTGGATCAATTCGTCGCCTTCGGTTTGGTGCAACGTAAACGCCTTTGAAAATATGCCTCGCATTCTCGCCTATTCGTCCCGTTACTTCCGCTGGCAAGTGTCTTATCCTCGACGGGAACTTGAAGACATAATCAAGCGCAAGTCGGGCGAAGACATCGGCACACTGATGAACATTATTCCCTTAAAGCGGGGGATATCCGGCAGGCTGATGGAAATCGAAATACAAGGCACGCACAAAAACCTCCGCATCCAGCGCGAGTTGAACATTAGACGGGTACTTTCATCGAGTTATCTCTATTCGGCGTGCTTCACGGTTGAAGTCGAATTCGGAGAAGATTTCCGACCGATAAACTTCATCCTGAACGGCGCGGGCTGGGGGCATGGAGTGGGCATGTGCCAGGTGGGAGCCGGCGTCATGGCGGGAAATAAAAACAACTACAGGAAAATACTGACTCATTATTATCCTGCAACGAAGGTTGAAAAGGTGTATGGAGATTAAACCCGTCTTTGAACTTCAGCCGCTGTTTTCACAACCCGGATTCCGAGAATCCGGGTTTTTCTTTCTTGGAAGAATCTATCGTAAAGCGAGTTTCGCAGCAGTGCAATTATTCCACTGAAACAGAATGTCCGAGTATAGACTAAGAGAGCTTGCAGACGCCCTCGTCTGCAAGCTGGTCCAACGTAGCAACATACCCTCATGCTTGCAGACGAGGGCGTCTGCAAGCTGA
>CAZWOY010000328.1:0-5016 GCA_964635255.1 uncultured bacterium | reverse complement strand
TCATTCCAGCGAAAGCTGGAATCCATCTTCCTTCAGCGTTAGCGCGAGAACCGGCCTGGATTCCAGCTTTCGCTGGAATGACTGCCAGTGGGCAACATACTGCCCGTGGGCAAAATGTCGAACAGGAGTGTTCGATCTACTTTGGAGGGATTGTGAATCGTTTTTTTATCAATTGCATTATTATCTGTGTTTCAGGCATTTTTTTCGCCCTGCATTCCGCTGACACAACGCCGTCCGGGAAATGCATGGTCTGCCATAAGGAAGTTTCTAAAGGGCTTTATCAGCAGTGGCTGTCTTCAAGTCATTCCCTGCATAACGTAACCTGCATCGATTGCCATGGCGCGGAAAAGTCGGATAAAGACGCGTTCAACCACGAAGGCGCATTGATCGCTACGCTGGTAACGCCGAATGACTGCGGCAAGTGTCATGTTAAGGAGGCGGAGCAAACCGGTCATTCTTACCATGCCAAGGCCGGGCAGATATTGGAATCAGCGGACGCCTATTTAGCCCATGTCGCCGGCGGGCATCCGGTGGCTATTGCCGGGTGCGAAAGCTGTCACGGCGCGAAAATTAAAATCGATCCGAAATCTCCGAACAAGATCGCGCGCGAAAGCTGGCCTAACTCCGGCATCGGCAGGATCAATCCGGACGGTTCTCTGGGCTCCTGCAGCGCCTGTCACACGCGCCACGTCTTCAGCAAAACTCAGGCTCGCCAGCCGGAAACATGCGGCAAATGCCACCTTGGACCGGATCATCCTCAGAAAGAAGTTTACGAGGAATCAAAGCACGGCAACGTTTACTATACAAATATCGACAAAATGAATCTCGATTCGGACCGATGGATTGCCGGCGAGGACTATTTCGTCGCCCCAACCTGCGCGACCTGCCATATATCGGCTACAAAACAGCAGGATGTAACGCATGACGTCGGTGAAAGAATTTCCTGGACACTAAGACCGCCCGTTTCCAGGCTAAAAGACGATTGGGCGAGGAAACGCCAAAATATGAAGGATGTCTGTAAAACTTGTCACGGCTCTGTATGGGTCGATGGTCATTATTTCCAGATGGACGGAGTCGTTCAGCTTTACAATGAGAAATTCGCCAAACCTGCCGGCGCAGTGATGGAAATTCTTAAGAAGAACAATTCACGCGAGAACGAGGCGGCGTTCAGCAATAAAATCGACTGGATTTACTGGGAATTGTGGCATCATGAAGGCCGGCGAGCGCGACATGGCGTTTCTATGATGGGACCCGACTACACCTGGTGGCATGGTATTTACGAAGTAGCGCAGCATTTTTATTTTAAATTTATCCCAGAAATAGAGCATATCGGCGATAAAGAAGCGGTCGAATACATCGACAATCTGATTGAAAACGACGATATGCATAAGTGGCTGCGTCAAAACACGGAAAATCTGAAAAAAAGCATCCGTAACGGCGACTCTCAAAAAATTTATGATCATTTGTTTACGCCCGAGTTAAAGAAATAATGAGCAGGCTCTATTTTGCTTTTCTGCGCGGGATTTCTCTTAATATGCTGACCTTAGTCGGCGTTGCGCTGGCGACTGCATCGTTCATAAGTTTTATACTTTTTGAAATCCTCCGATTAATTGGCGCGTTAACAAATGCCTATATCGGCTTGATAATTTATCTCGCTTTTCCATCGGCATTTGTCTTGGGCTTAGTGTTAATTCCAGTTGGATGGTATGTTCATTCTAAAAAAACAGGCCGGAGCGTTCGAGCGATTTTAACCGAGCGATTCGAGGATGACAAACTTGCCCGAACCTCCATCGGATCCAAAGTCTTCAGAACGGCGGGTTTGCTGACGTTGATTAATCTCGTTTTCATCGGCATTATCAGCACTCGGGCTTTGCATTTCATGGATCAGCCGAATTTCTGCGGCGCCGCCTGTCACAGCGTTATGAATCCGGAATGGACCACTTACCAGGATTCGCCCCATGCGCGAGTGAAATGTGTGGAATGTCACGTGGGCGAAGGGATCGATGCGCTAATCGACGCCAAATTAAACGGCGCTTGGCAGATAATATCGCTGACGTTCGATCTGTATGAGCGTCCGATCCCGACTCCGGTTCATAACCTGCGCCCGGCGAGGGAGACCTGCGAAAAGTGCCATTGGCCCGACAAGTTCCATGGCAACAGAATTAAGACCATTGTCAATTATAGCCGCGACAGCCTTTCGACCCCAAAATACACTACGCTGATGATGAAAATCGGATCGGGGCGAAAGGGAAGCGAGAGCGGCGCTCACTGGCATGTTTCGAAGGATAATATCGTCAGATACGCTTCGATTAATGACGAGCGATACGAGATAAATTGGGTTGACGTCAAAAGACCGGATGGGACATATAGGCGTTTTACCAACAACAAGCTTTCCGATGAACTGATCGAGGGAACGGAAAATCTGCGAACGATGGACTGCGTCGATTGCCATAATCGCGCTACTCATATTTATGAACGACCGGAATCAACGATAAATCGGAAGATGCGCGAGGGAAAAATCGATCCATCGCTGCCGTTTATCAAAAGCCGGGCGCTAAGCGCATTAACGAGCGGCTATCCTGACGAAAATACCGCGTTAAAAAATATCGATCTGCATATTCGGAATTTCTATATGAAGAAATATCCGAGAATCTACTCAATAAATGAGGAGAAGATCGACGATGCGATTAAAATTTTACAGTCAACCTACCAGCGCAATATCCACCATCGCATGAACATCGATTGGGGAGCGTATCCCAGTCATTTAGGACATAAAGACGGGCGCGGATGCTTTCGCTGCCATAATACGAACATTGTCGATGAGGACGGAAAATCCCTGTCGATGGACTGCACGATGTGCCATTCGATACTTGCCTTCGAGGACGATGAACCTTTCGAATATTTACAGATGGTTCAAGTCGAAGGCGATACCGTTGTTGAAAGGCAGCGGGAATATCTGCGCGACGAGTTCCGGGAGGCCGTCGGTTCGCCTTGATTCCGCTTATCGATATGCATTCCCACGCCGGAGCGTGGGAACGAGTTGAAATCGATATGCATTCCCATGCTGGAGCGTGGGAACGAGTTGAAATCGATATGCATTCCCACGCTGGAGCGTGGGAACGAGTTGAACAAAATCACAAAATCTATTCCATCAACCTAAGCTTTTCCTTCAATTTTTCCTGCTCCTTAACCATTGCTTGAAACGCCGCTGTTTCATAGAGCTGCGCATGTTCGATCAGGCATTCCTGTCCGAAATCGAAAGCTTTTTCCGGTTCGTTGTTGACGAGGAAATTCCTGCGGATCCACTCGCCTTGAATGAGCGTCTGCAGTTTTGAAATCCGCCTGTCTTGCAGCAAGTCTTCGTAGCGTTTTAATTCAGCGTGGCTGACCGTTTCTTTCGCGAGAACTTTATGGATTAAAATGCTGAGTAGTTCAATTCCTTCAATAATTCCATCTTCGACGTTTACAAGCTGCGGTTTGCCTAACTTATCGGCTTGTTTGTAGCATTTAAGCGATAACTCAAGGTCCTTCTGGCTTTTTTGCCTGACCGCTTCACTGTAAGATTCCGGATTGTTAAAAATAGCGGCTGAATAATTATTGTAATGGATCGCGCCTAACAGACAGAGTTTATCCGGCGTCGTTTTTCTTATCTCTTTCAGCAGATTAATCGCAGTCTGATTCAACTGGAATATTTCCGGATACGTATCGGAATTTTTAGCCAGATGAAGGGCTTCGACGGCGATGGCATAAGCTTGCAGAATGTTGCGTTCGTAAGGCGACTTCAATTTAGACGCAAGCGATTTGGCGCGTTCCAGCGATTTATCAATATCGACGATATTCCTCCGGCTAAGCCGCTCGACTCGAACGAGCCTGATGTAGGCTAAGGGCAACTGATAAGCGGGAATGTTTCCGCCGGTTTTCGCAAAATCTATGAAACGCTGAAGAATTTCCATGCAGCTATTCAATTCATATTTGTCGAACGTCAATTGCGCAGCCTGCCATAAAGACTGCCCATCCGTTTTCGGCGGCGAGGGTTTGAGATCGATCATAGCGATATATTGTTCGAGCGCGGCGAGCTCTGTGAATATTCGATCTCTTCCCAGTATTAATTTATAAGGACCCGTAGTGGTGATATCGATCGTTCTGTTTAAAAATCGAGTGATATCCAGTGAGAATTCGAACCGGCTTGTTGCCAGGTACTTACCGATGACTTTCGGTTTTGAATTATGGTAAGCGGATAAATTACATACGTCCTCCAAGTTCACCCACCCGTCTTCGACGCCTGTTAAACGGCGGAAAACCAGCAATGAAAGAAACTGCACCCACCTGTCTCTGCGCAGTTCGTGTTCGTGACCTTGCACGACGACAAATGCGCGCGGTTTAAGAGGATTATCTTCAGTAAAACTAAGCTTCAAAAACATGGAACTTCGCTTTGAGTTAGGCTGTTCGGGATATCGGATACAATTTAAAATACCTTTTTTTGTCTCAACTCGCAATAGTGTAGCTTATAAAAAAGCTCTTCAATATTGATCTGCGTTCTCAATAACAAGAAAAAAAAGAAATTCCTTTTATTCTCGGTCATTTTTGCGTATTGTATAATAGTCTTGACGCATTCGGTTTGAATCAGGATTTCGGCAAGGGCTCGGTTGACGCCGTTCTTTAATCCGAATGTGATTTTATGTGCTGCGGGTCGAATGTGCGGAGCGTTCGATATCGAAATCACAAGCCCTTGTCGAATTATTAATTTTGTGATTTTGTGATTAACTCGTTCCCACGCTCCTGCGTGGGAACGAGTTGGTAATTTTGCTCACTATTTATTGCACATGATAATAAAAGTAATTACTCATAAAGCGCGCTTCGCCACGAAACATGAAAATAGACTCATTTTCTGACGTAAGTCGCAACCCCCCTGTATCCCCCCTTCAGATAGAAGGGGGGAGATTAAGCGGTCTATTTTCCCTGTAATTGCTCATGAAGCGAGCTTCGCCACGAAACATGAAAATAGACTCATTTTCT